>JALNXE010000063.1 GCA_023230525.1 Desulfobulbaceae bacterium | reverse complement strand
CGAGGTACTGCGCCATTTATGCGAGGAATTGAATGCCACCATGACCCGGTTTCCTGGCACATCCATGCGCCTGGTCTACGAATTGGTGTCATGATAAATTCTTCCGAAATCAGGTGGTCTGAAGTTATGCAGAGGCATACGTGAACCTAGGTAACATCCTTAAAGAATTTGGTTATTTGAATGAGGCGATTGCAAACTGGGAATTATCACTCAGATATAAAGAGGATTGGCAGGAAGCATTGAAACGCTTAACTAATCCATTACTGATTGATTCCGACCTGGTACGAGGTCCCCAATATCCTATAGCCTTTACAGAAGATCAAACGCGATCTCAAAAACACATAATAAAGTTACCTCTAGAGTCGTCTTATGCAAAGCTACTTGATAAAAAGTATTTAATATCTTCCGATCGGCACGCAACATCTTCTGAAAAGACTTGTTTTGATAACGCAGCTCAAAGGGCATCAAAAAAGCTGCGTATTGTTTTAATTTACCCCCCCCCTTTGGCAAATACCATCTGCTGGCCTGAATATACAAAAAGGTATGCCTTTTGGTCCACCCTCTAATACTTCTGGGCATGTCGTCCATACCAAGGAGCTCAAAACTGTTACTCAAGGTTTGCTATCAATCGCTGCTCAAGCAAAAAATGCTGGGCATGCGGTAAGCATATACAATCTATTTGATGCTCCTTGGATAGATATAGTGTCACTGATTGCTGAAACCAAAGCTGACGTTTATGGAATTTCCTCTTACAATTCCAACCGACGTGGTATGGGCGCGATTTGTTCCGCTATTAGACAATATCGCCCAGAAGCCCATATTACTGTGGGCGGTCCTTTCGCTACAACTCTGCCGCTTGAAACATTAAGATATTACAGCGAAATTGACACTGTCGTTATAGGGGAAGGTGAGGAAACATTCATGGAGTTGCTTGAACATCTAGGTTCCAACCGGCCTACGGTTGGAATCCCTGGTACAGCCTGGCGAAACGGTGAAGGTGTCACAATTGGACCAACTCGCCCCCTCATCAATAACCTCGACACGCTTATATCTCCGTTCGACTATTATAGTAGCAATATTGTTATGACTTCGCGTGGTTGCCCATCCAAATGCTCGTTTTGCGCTAATCCCATACTATGGAGAAAAAAGCTACGTTTTTATTCTACTGAATATTGCCTTAGCACTTTCAAGAAAGCATTGGCCCGGCTACCAGTACCATACGTTATGATAGCAGACGATACTTTTACCGCTAATAAAAATCGAACACTGAAAATATGCGACGCGATTATTGATAATAAAATAAACATCCTATGGAGTTGCAGCACCCGCGCAGATGCCATGGAGGATGAAATACTGCGCAAAATGCGGTTGGCAGGCTGCCAGGATATATGCATTGGAGTGGAATCAGGATCACAAAAAATACTAAATATGATGCATAAAAAAACTACTCCTGAAATGGTTCTAAAGGTGACACATGCTGCTAGAAAGTATGGAATGCATGTTCACTACTTCATGATACTCGGTAATCGCGGTGAAACCCCAAATACAATAAACCAGAGTATTGACCTGATCAAGACCGGTCGACCCAATAGCTACGACCTCACTCCACTACAATTTTTGCCAGGGACAGAAGATTGGGAGCATGTTTGCAGAAATCAAAGGTTGACTACCGATATATTATTTAGAAACGATTTTTCGGATATATCTGTGGTAAGAGGACGCAATAAAGATTTTGAAACTGTTTTGCATTATGTTCATTGTAGCATCGGAACCATTAATGGCTTTGAATATACAATAAAAGAACGAGAAGCTGTCTTGGGCCATTTACCAAAATTACACAGTGTTTATGTAGAACTTGCAAACGCATATTTTCGTGATGGTCAATTTGACAAGGCGACAATAGCATTATATCGCGCAGAAGATTTGGGTTTCCCAATTAGCAATATCCTACTTAACCAGCATGCGTGTATTTGCCTCGCGCGTAACCAGTTGGATAAAGCTCTTCATTTTTTAGAAAATGCCTGTCAATACTTCCCTGATGATATAGTGAAGTCCAATTTCGATCGATTAATCAATTGGATCGATAACCGCGCCAAGGGCCAAACTAGGCCATGTATGCTTATCGATTCTGTTCGGGCACAAGATTTCGCCTCAACTTACCCATAGCCAGAATGCCTTGCCTCCAAGACTGACTCCATAAAATTTGCTGCCCTTCCTTAAAAGAGCTATTTCAGCCCAGCAAAAATGAACCATGGAGTGATGCGATTATGAGTGGCAGAAACCATTGCAACCTGTCCTGGTAAAACGTCGATTGGTGAAGGGAAGACAAACACGCAATGCTGCCAACCAGAGGCCGAATTTTTAATCGAAGGATGGTTCTCAAAGACAACCGTGTCGTCCATCTCCAGCCTGATCCACTGGATTATCCCGCAACAGCGGCCCGCTTTTCGCACAGGTACCTCTATAATCTTTCGCTCGGCTGAGGGAAACCGATCAGTGTTGTCAAAATCAAAGAAGAATGCACCGGCATCATCGCTCAACAATTCGATGTTGAGATCATTCCTGCTGACATATTGTTTCGGGGGCACAATCTCGTTGAATTTCCGCAAGTCGAAACCACACACCTCGTCAACCCGGACATTCGTCATGATGTCGGCCCCACCGAACAAGGCGAACTGAATGGAACCGCGTGCAGGGATGATGCGGGCTCCTGGTTTCAACAATCGCCGTTTGGCATCCTCTATGCTGGACAGGACTCCTTCGCCGAGAAACTCGCTCGAAAGAATCTCCGAAACGAGAAGGTCGGCCCGGTCAGGTAGATCTTTCCCAACCTCCAGCTTTGTCGACATTTTTGAGACCACAGTAACCGGCGGGGTGAATCCATTATCCGCCACAATAGCCCGCGCCATTTCAGCAATCTTGGGAACGGCCTCGCAGGTCGTTACCCGCCGCGCGCCGAGTTTGGCGGCCATCATGGCAAGCAGCCCTGAACCTGTCCCAATTTCCAAGACATGGGTATCAGGCGTAATCGCAGCCTTTAAGGCAGCGAAATAGGCGTCGTTCCGCAACCTGTCATTCATCATGGGCACATGCCACATGGGAGTGAGTTCGCCGAGCGCCACATTCAACCCCTCGTGAGCCTGGACCAGCGCAGAATCGATGTCGAGAGCTTTACGGTAGCTGGCTATGGCCTCGCCCATTCGTTTAAGTTTCAGCAGGACAGAACCAAGCCCGCTATGCGCCTGGACATAGCCCGGCTTGAGTACGATGGCCTGCCGATACATTGCTTCCGCTTCAACAAGGCGCCCTCGTTCCATAAGAACATTGCCGAGATTCTGGTACGCCTCGGCAAAATTCGGTTTGAGTAACAAAGCCTGCCGAAAGCTCGCCTCTGCCTCGTCAAGACGTCCGAGATCCTTGAGGACATTACCAAGATTGTTGTGTGTCTCGATAAACTCCGGCATAAGTACCAGCGCTTGACGATAACTTGCCTCCGCCTCATCAAGGGCTCCAAGATTCATTAGGGAAATACCGAGATTGCTGTGCGCTTGAACATAATCCGGCTTGAGTGCCAGAGCCTGCAGGAAGCTGGTTTTTGCCTCCTCAAAGCGCCCGAGTTCCAAAAAAGCGCACCCGATATTTTGGTGTGCCTGGGCATCCTTTGGCGCCAGTTTTACATTATTCATCAACGGTTCCACGGCATCCAAATGCCTTCCCTGTAGAAGCCGGAGGATACCAAGAGCCTTCCAACCCATGCAATGCCTCGGCCAGCACCGGATGGCCTCATTGGCCTTCTGCTCCAACAATTCTAACTGTCCAGTATTGAGCAAAAGCCCCATCTCATTGATAACGCTAGCTGGTGGTTCAATCGCGTTCTTGAAACCTTGTGGGGATAGAGTTGTTGATCGGTGAGGGATAGAATGCGTTTTCTTCTTTTTCTTCATTTTGTAAAATGCTCCTGTTTACAAATGGCGGTGGCATTATAAAATAGGTACTCCTTGGGATGATAATCTTTATCCGTCAGGCGGTTCTGCCGCGCCTCAAGGCAAGGTTTTCTGCTGACAATCAATCCTGCCTTCTCTCCCATCGCCACAGCAAAGCTTTACCATCGGTATGATGGGCAATAACCATGCCCGCAGGCATCATATAAAAAAAACATAATAGTAACAAATAATTACACATTTAAGACAACCTGCCGCTACCCGGCGGCCGGGTAAAACCGGCCATATGCCTAGATCAGGATGGGGGATATCCCCAGCTTGGCAATTGATAATAAAGATCTATGGTGGGGAATTCAACTTCCTGTTTTCCTAATGCGAATAACCATTTTGTCCTGCCCGGCAAGAACTTGTCCAATCCGGCAAGACGAATTGTATAAGCGAACGTCCTCACCTCTGCGTAAAACCGTCGCCGTTCCTGCATCTGTCCCGGCTCCACCGGCTGGCATGGTTTTTGTTTGTGTTAAGAGAAAAACACCTGTCACGACACGGAAATCACTGCAAAAATAAAGGTATCAGGGCCGCGGCGAGCCAAACAACAGAGTTGCCGCGATTTCCCGTGTCCTATAACCGGGGATAGCATCCTCTCTGCAGACAGGGCCTCAACCGATCCATTCTACTGCGGCCGACAGTGGCGCGGCACAAAAAGGAGGAAAAGTTCATGGGAAAGTTCTTGTTGTTTATTTTGTGCATTGGTGCGGCAATTGTTCCGAAGGCTGCGGTGGCCGCAGATCAGAACGACGAGGGAAAGGAACTCTACCGGCAGAAATGCGTGATGTGCCATGGCCAGGAGGGTAACGGCGAAGGGCCGGCACGGGCTGCGTTTTCCCCGCCGCCTACGGATTTCACCGCGCCGCAGTTCTGGCAGAGGAAGGATATTGACCAGTTCATCGCCACCACGGTGAAGAACGGGCACGGCTCCATGCCCGCATTTGAACTGCCCCCTGAAAATATCCAGGCCATCACGGATTACATGACCCACGCCTTCAGGCAAGCGTCCCAATAACCAAGGGTACAAAGGGGCTAATACAGTCATGGCTGCAGTTAAGATGAAATTGGTGTTTCTTTGCACGGCGCTTTGTGCGCTTTTGCTGGTCTGGGCTGAGAATGTTTTTGCCGTGCCGAGTTTTGCGCGGCAAACGGGCATGGACTGCACGGCCTGCCACACGGTCTGGCCGGAACTGACCGCTTTTGGCAGGACCTTCAAACTGGAGGGTTACACCTTCAGCACGGAGAGCGAATCAGGGCGGTGGTATCCGCCGCTGGCAGCCATGTTCCAGGCCTCATACACGAGCCTTAAGCATAATAACGGGATATTGCATAAGGGTGTCGCCCCTTTTGATGACACGGAGCAGTCCGCAGCAGACAAGACGAATATGCCCCAGCAGGCCTCACTGTTCTATGCCGGCAGGATTACAGACCATCTCGGGGCGTTTTCCCAACTCACCTATGATGGCACGGCAAATGAGATCGCCCTGGATAACACGGATATCCGCTACGCGCGAAGCTTCCCGGCCGGAGACAATCAGCTGGTGGTTGGTGCAACCATCAACAACTCCCCCACCGTGGAGGACATCTGGAGTTCCACCCCGGTCTGGGGATTTCCCTTTGCCTCCTCAGCGGTTGCCCCGGCGCCGGCAGCCGCAGCCCTCATTGATGGGGGGCTGGGCCAGCAGGTCGGAGGCCTGGGGGTCTACGCATCCTGGGCCAATCTGCTTTATGGAGCGGTCTCTGTCTACAGGACTGCTGACCACGGCATCACCAGGCCCCTGGCCGCCGGTGTCTCACCCGATACTATTACGGACGGGGCGGTCCCTTACTGGCGCCTGGCCCTGTCCCGGCAATGGGACAGACATTCCTTCGAGGTAGGAACCTATGGTCTCAAGGCAGATGTCTATCCGGGAGGGACCGACACAGACACTCCGGACTCCTTTACGGATTATGCCTTCGATGCCCAGTATCAATTCATCGCCGCGCCCCATCTTTTCAACCTCTCCGGCACTTGGATCCACGAGGATCAGGACTGGGATGGCTCCTTTCCCGCAGGGGGTGCGGCAAATCCCTCGGACACCCTGAAGAGTTTCAAGATGAATGCCGGTTATTTCTACCGGGCTCACATAGGGACCATAGGGGGATACCTCGGGTATTTTTCCACGGAGGGGGACACCGACCCGTTGCTGTATGCCCCCGACCCTGTTGACGGCAGCAGAAACGGCAGTCCGGACAGTAACGGATTTATTCTGCAGGCAACATACCTGTGGAAGGAGAAGTATCAGTTTGCCCTGCAGTACACCATCTATGACAAATTCAACGGCGCGGACAAAAACTACGACGGATACGGACGGGACGCAGGGGATAACAACACCATCTATCTGCTTGCCTGGCTGATGTTTTAAACACTCAACCTGCTCCTCGCGCATAAAAAAGGCAGCCCATGTTGGATTCATTTTATGACTTTCTCGGCAAATTGGGCTACCTGCATCCTCTCCACCCCATGATGGTCCATCTGCCCATGGGGCTGGTGACCGGGGCCCTTATTTTTGCCCTGGCGGCAGCCCTGTGGAAACGGGAGCGCCTGTTCTGGACGTCCCGTCACTGCATCATCCTCGCCCTGATCTCGGTCTTTCCCTCCGTTCTCTGCGGAATCATGGATTGGCAGCACTTCTTCGGCGGGGCCTGGCTGGTTCCCATCAAAGCAAAGATCACCATCGCCGCCATTCTCACGGGCCTGCTGGTTGCGGCCATCCTGCTGGTTCGTAAAAACGGTGCAACATCCGGGAAAGTACTCCCCATCTATTTCCTTTGCTTCATGGGCATTGTCGCCCAGGGATATTTCGGCGGTCAGCTGGTGTATGGCGGCAAGACCATCATTGCCGGCGAGGAATTCAAGGCCGGGGAAAAAATTTTCACCGCCAAGTGCAGCACATGCCACCCGCACGGAGGCAATATAATTGAGCCCGGCAAACCGGTGCTGCACTCCCCGAAACTTAAAGACCTGGATTCATTCCGCGCCGTCGTACGACTCCCCGCAGCCCCCATGCCCGCCTTTTCTTCTGCTAAAATTTCCGATGCGGAGGTCAAAGACCTGTACGACTATATTATAAATGTGCTGGAACACCCCCAAAAAAAGTAATGCGCCCGGTAGGGCTGTACGATTGGCAGGAACCAGGCCGCCAAACATTTCGATAACAGAGGAGTGAAACGATCATGACGGGAAAACTGGGGAAATGCATGACCCTTGACCGATTTCTGGCCCAGTGCCAGAAAAAACATCCGCAGGCCAGCGGCGAACTGACCCGGGTGCTGATGCAACTGAGCACCGTGGCCAAAATCATCGCCAGTTACGCGCGACGCGCGGCCCTGCTCGGGATCAAGGGGCTGACGGGAAAAACCAACGTTCAGGGCGAAGCGGTGGAAAAACTGGACAGACTGAGCAACGATGCCTTTATCGAGGCCTTTGAGTACGTGGATATCGTCGGCGCCATTGTTTCGGAGGAGATGAAGGCACCCATGCTCCTGCACTCCGGGAACGGCCAGAAAAAATACGTGGTCCTGGTTGATCCCCTCGACGGCTCATCCAACCTGGAGGTTGACTGTGTCACCGGGTCCATCTTCTCCATCCGGAACTTCGGCAGCGCCCGGCAGGAGGACATCCTGCATGAGGGGGCGCAACAGGTCGGTGCCGGCTATATCATGTACGGAACATCGATTCTTTTCGTCTACAGTGTAGGGGACGGAGTCCACAGTTTCGTGCTGGATGAGGAGATCGGCGAGTTCGTCCTTGACCACGAGAATATTCACATGCCGGACCGGGGAAAGATCATCAGCAGCAACTTCGGGAACCGGCTGCGCTGGGCGGAGCCTGCCCGGGTCTTTGCGGATTCGCTTATCCGCGACAGCGACCATGCATACTCCCTGCGTTATTCCGGCGCCCTGGTGGCTGACCTGCATCAGATCCTGCATCACGGCGGCATCTATTTCTATCCGGAGGATGACCGCCGGCCAGCCGGCAAATTACGCCTGCTCTACGAGTGTGCTCCACTGGCGATGATCGCGGAGCAGGCCGGGGGCCTGGCCAGCACCGGCAGGATGCGCGTCATGGAGATATGCCCCGACAGTATCCACCAGCGTATTCCGTTTGCCATCGGCAGCAAGTACGAAATCACAGAATATGAAAAGGCCTACGCCAGGGAGAGCACAACCTGAAAAGATGGGCTGGCGGAAAAAACATCAGGCAGGACAAAAAAAAGGAGTCAACCGAAACGGCTGACTCCCTGGAATTTCCTTGGCGTCCCCAAGGGGATTTGAACCCCTGTTGCCGGCGTGAAAGGCCGGTGTCCTGGACCTGACTAGACGATAGGGACATCATTGGTGGGTCGTGCGCGACTTGAACGCGCGACTCTCTGCTTAAAAGGCAGATACTCTACCGACTGAGTTAACGACCCCTCATAAGAAGCAGTTTTTTTACATCAGTCGATTTCGTTTGTCAACACCCTTTTAATCTATTTATTTTTTTTTGTCCATATCAACGAGAGGCCGCCTGTTTTTTCCCCCCAGGAAAATCCCTTGAGATAGCGGCGCAGGTCTGCTATCTTTGCCCATCTCCATTAGAGAATGAAAATCTTCGCTGCGCATAACTTCTACCTTCAAGGTTTAACATATGGGTCTTTTATCCTCCTCGGCAACCTTTGTCCGCTATGCGGTTGAAGGTGAGCTGCCGCCCAATTTCCTGGATTTCGCCGCCGAGCGGATTGCGGCCAACGCCTACCGGGATATTGACGACAACTATGAAGAACGGTCGGTCGGCTGGGTTTCCGTGCTGAACATGTTTGACTCCTCTTTTGAGTACGCTTCCTTTGCCGCCGGTGACCATATTGTTCTCACCCTGCGGGTTGATGAACGCACGGTGTCGCCCAAGATTCTGAAAAAATTCACCATGAAAGAGGAGGCAAGGCTGCTGAAGGAACGGCAGATCCCCAAACTGAGCCGGACCCAGAAAATAGAGATCAAGGAAAATGTCAAGCTGATGCTGATGAAAAAGGCGGTGCCGTCGCCGGCCACCTATGATCTCTGCTGGAATCTTTCCGAGGCCACCCTGCTCTTTTTTTCCACCAGCCAGAAGGCCCAGACGGAGCTGGAAGATTTCTTCAAGAAGACCTTTGATCTTTCGCTGCGGCTGCAGATCCCCTATCTCACCGCGGAACATCTTCTCAAACCGGAATATCACGATGCCCTTTCCCGGCTGACCCCTGATATCCTCATCTGAAAGGGCCATTTATGGACTTAGTTGATTTAATTGTCGAAAAAAGATTTCTCGGCCAGGAGTTCCTTACCTGGCTCTGGTATAAAAGCGAGGAACGGGGCGGCACCGTATTTCTGCCCGGCACCGGCGACACCCAGCTTGTTTTTGAAAAACACATGCTGCTGGAGTATGGCGAGGGCGAGGCCTTTGAGAAGATCATCTGCCAGGGCCTGCAGGCGGAATTAAACGAGGCCCGCACCGGGCTGCGCATGGGTAAAAAACTGGAACAGGCCCGCATCCATATTAGCCAGGGCGAGTATGAATGGCATATGACGCTGAAAGCGAGTATGCTGGAATTCCGCAGCGTCAAACCGCCGAAGACCATGGCTGGTTCCGAGGAAGGCGACACGGCGGAAGCCGTGGAGGGACGCCTGCTTGACCGGATCGGCATGCTGGAGACGGCCACCCGGACCATTGACGAGCTTTTCCGCGTCTTTCTCGAGATCAGGACCAGTCCCGCCGCCTGGCAGGAAGAGCTGGCCCGCATCCGCCAATGGATCCATAAACCGGAGTAACCCTTTTGTTGCCGGCTGCCTGCCAAAAGAGGCCGGCGAGTTTTTACCGGATTATCAACCTGCCTGGTCCGGCCACGGACCGTAACAAAGGATGAAGGCACGGCGTTCCCCTGTGAACGGCGGCCTCTTGCAACGACTATGGAATTTGAAACCGTTATCGGACTTGAAGTCCACGCCCAGCTGAAGACCAAATCCAAAATTTTCTGCAACTGCACCACGGAATTCGGCAAACCGCCCAATACCAATACCTGTCCGGTATGTCTCGGCATGCCCGGCGTTCTGCCGGTTCTCAACCGGCAGGTGGTTGAATTCGCCCTGAAAATGGCCATTGCCACGAACTGTGTAGTGGCCGGGCTCAATCAGTTCGCCCGGAAGAACTATTTCTACCCTGACCTGCCCAAAGGCTACCAGGTCTCCCAGTTTGACCGGCCCCTTGCCCAGCACGGTTATGTGGATATCGAGGTGGACGGCAAGGCGCGCCGCATCGGGCTCACCCGCATTCACATGGAAGAGGATGCCGGCAAACTCATCCATGACCCGGTCAAGCCGCAGAGCTATGTGGATCTGAACCGCACCGGCGTGCCGCTGATTGAGATCGTCAGCGAACCGGATATCCGTTCAGCCGAGGAAGCAGCCGCCTACCTGAAAAAACTGCATGCCATTCTCCGCTATCTTGATATCTGCGACGGCAACATGCAGGAAGGCAGCTTCCGCTGTGACGCCAATATCTCCCTGCGGCCGGTGGGACAAAAAGAGTTCGGCACCCGCACCGAGTTAAAGAACATGAACTCCTTCCGCAATGTGCAGCGGGCCCTGGAGTTTGAGGTGCGGCGCCAGCGGGATGTTCTGCTGGACGGCGGCAAGGTGGTCCAGGAGACCCTGCTGTGGGATGCGGACCGCAACGTGACCAACTCCATGCGCGGCAAGGAAGAGGCCCACGACTACCGCTATTTCCCTGATCCCGACCTTGTGCCGGTGGTCATTGATGAACCCTGGGTAGCCAGGATAAAAGAATCCATGCCCGAGCTGCCCGATGCCAAGAAACAGCGTTTCATCGCGGAAATACAGCTTAACGAAGAGGACGCCGGCGTTCTCACCTCATCACGGGAACTGGCCGATTATTTTGAAGCCGCCCTGGCCCTTTATCCGGATGCCAAAAAACTGGGCAACTGGATCAAAACGGAAATGATGCGCGAACTCAAAGGGGAAGACGGCCTCGATATCCTTGCCTTTCCGGTCACTCCGGAAAATCTCGCAGCCCTGCTTGCCCTGATCGACAAGGGCACCATCAGCGGCAAAATCGCCAAAACCGTTTTTGACGAGATGATGAAAAGCGGCAAGGACGCCCTGACCATTGTCCAAGAAAAGAACCTGGTGCAGATGAGTGATGAGGGCGATCTGCTCGCGATCGTGCAGCAGATCATCCAGGAAAACCCGCAGCAGGTGGCCGATTTCAAGGGCGGCAAGACCAAGCTCATGGGCTTTTTTGTCGGCCAGCTCATGCAGAAGACCAAGGGCAAGGCCAATCCCAAAATGGCCAATGAACTCTTCATGCAGGAGTTGAGGAGATAGTGAGGAGTAAAAAGTAAAAAGTAAAAAGTAAAAAGTAAAAAGTAAAAAGTAAAAAGTAAAAAGTAAAAAGTAAAAAGTAAAAAGTAAAAAAAATGACCTCCGTTAGTGAATTTTGTCTACAGATTTTTTTCTCCTCACTCCTCACTCCTGTCTCCTCACCCCTCACTTTTCCCCTTTCAGTTAATGGATAACAGCAGGGAGCAGGATAAAGGCAAGGGGCATCGCCAGAGGCTGCGCGATAAATTTGCCGCGCGGGGCATCGACTCCTTGAATGACGACGAGGTGCTGGAGCTGCTGCTCACCCTGGGCACCCCGCGGCGCGACTGCAAGGAAAGCGCCCGGCTGCTGCTGCAGAGATTCGGCAGCCTGGCGGCGGTGCTGGAGGCTACCCCTTTTGAACTGCAGACCGTGACCGGCATCGGCGCCCAGAACAGTTTCGCCATCCACTTTATCCAGAGCGTGGCCCGGCGCTATCTCAACCAGCGCCTGCGCAGCAAAAACTACCTGCGCTCGTCCCGCGAGGTGGGAGACTACCTCATCCACGCCATGCGCGATCTGAAAAAAGAGGTGTTTCAGGCCATTTTTCTGGATGCCTCGTTCGCCATAATCGACACGAAAATCCTCTTTGAGGGCACCCTGTCGGTCAATACGGTCTACCCCAGGGAATTCATCAAGACCATTCTGGCCAACCACGCCGCCGCCGTGGTCATTGCCCATAATCATCCCTCCGGCAGTCTGACCCCGTCCGTGGCCGACCGCAAGCTCACCAGGAATCTCTTTCTGGCCTGCGCCATGATCGACGTGCAGCTGCTGGATCATCTCATCGTCGGGGCCGGCGACAGCCCCTTCAGCTTTGCCGACCACGGCCTGATGGATGAAATCAAACAAGAATGCCTGCCCCAGCTGTAACCCGCCCGGCCTGGGACAGCCAGGCGGCAATCTACCTGCATATCCCCTTCTGCAAGACGAAATGCCGCTACTGCTCCTTTAACTCCCATGCCGGCCGCGAGGAAGAAATCGCAGGCTACCTGGCGGCACTGAACACGCATATCCGCCGCCTGGCCGGACATCCCTGGAGCCGCAGCCACAGCTTCTTTTCGCTCTATATCGGCGGCGGCACCCCCACCATCTGTGACCCTGCCCTGCTCGGCCAAGTAATCCGCAACTGCCTGACCGCTTTTTCTTTCTGCCCGGAGCCGGAAATCACGGTGGAGAGCAATCCCAACACCCTCTCTCCGGCCAAGCTGCAGGCCCTGCGTGAGTGTGGGGTGAACCGGCTCAGCATCGGCGTTCAGTCCTTTTCCCCGGCTCAGCTTAAAAGCCTGGGCCGCAGCCACACGGCGGAGGATGCCGTGCTGGCCTTTGCCATGGCTCGGGAGGCGGGCTTTGCCAATATCAACCTGGATCTGATGTACGGCCTGCCCGGGCTGACGGCTGAGGGGTGGCAACAGACCCTTGAACAGGCTGTAAGTCTTGCGCCGGAACATTTTTCGCTGTATGAGTTGATGGTGGAGGAAAAGACGCCGCTGGCCGCCCTGGTGGCCGGCGGCAAGGTGCGGCTGCCCAGCGAGGATGAGGTGGCCGACATGGAGGCCGTAACCAGCGGGCTGCTGGCAGGGCGGGGTTATGAGCGCTATGAGATATCCAACTACGCCAGGCCGGGATTTACCTGCCGCCACAACATCAATTACTGGCAGAACCGCTCCTGGCTGGCTCTGGGCGCCGGGGCAGTGGGCTCGCTATCCGGCATGAAGGTGACCAATGTGGCGGACCCGCTGGTCTATGCGCAGAGAATGAGCAGCAATCAGGAGCCCTACAGTGAAATGGAATGCCTGTCCCGGCCGGCGCACTTCCGGGAGACGGTGATCATGGGGCTGCGGATGCTTGAGGGTGTTTCCATCCGGGAGCTGGAGGAACGCTTTCAGCTGAGCCCGCTGACCTATTATGGCGACACCCTGCAGGCACTGCTGGCCCAGGGCTTGGTCGTGCTCGATGACGGCTTTCTCCGGCTGTCCAGCCAGGCCCTGCCCGTTGCCAATCAGGTGTTGGCGCAGCTGGTGTAAAAATTTCTGGACACGACAGGATGCAACGAAGATTGCTTCCTGTCCTGTAGAACATTGGGGGAGCATGACCGTAGAAAAAAAATACAAAGCCTTGAACTGTTAGGGATATTCAGATATTTGCTGTGTCAAGGGCAGAACGCTTTGCATAAGCGGTTGCAATGAAGCGCAGCGGAATTGCAATCCGTCTTTAATGTAGATATTTGTAGATCGGTATTCTTTTTACTTCTTCTGCCATTTCAAACTCACTTATTTACGCACATAACGGCAGAGATAAGCGGCAGCGCCGATGCGCTGGCCGAATAAGCCACAAACCGTTCTCGCTGTCCGCTTAATTGATTGGTTAGTGCTTTTTGTTTAATTTCAGTGCGTTATCCTTCTAATACTATTATTCCAATAAAACCACAGGCAAACCAAATTGCTACTCCTAAAAAAACTAGCATTTGCCCCCAAATAAATTTTTTTGTTCTAACACCTAAGGTTATGGCAGTAAATGACCCGGCCAAAGCAACTATATATCCCAACTTGTATGGAAGCGTGAAAGAGAGTGTAAGTCCTTTCGGAACTCCAATTGCAGCTCCAACTATAAGAAAAAACAAAGGTTCCCAAAGCGCGCCTTCACTCAAATAATAGAGCCCACAAAGGGTAAGAAGAAAAATTATGGCAAATATTATTCTTGCAAATGGATTATTCATTCTGGGCACTAACTATTTATTATCCAGTTTCTGGATATCATTCACCAAAGAATCTCATTGACATCAAAAACCGGTTTTGCTCTGTTAACTCTTAACAGGTTATCATGCGTTATTGCATGTTACTCAGAAAACTGGTTACCAACATGCGTGATATTCCATCCACAACTCTTGATCAATCAGTATGGTAGGTTGGGGTGAGGAACGAACCCCAACAACGTCATTCTCTCTCGCCATAGCCGCTTTTATCGTTGCCGCAGACTACGGGGATGTCAACAGCAGGGACCGGCGCCGTTGGGGCAAGATTTACAGGCACAATGTTGGGGTTCGTTCCTCGTCCCCACCTGTGCTGAGCTTACTCTTGCCTGACTATGTCGACCGAGATCTCCACCGCCGGAATCGTTCCTCTGTTCTCAAGCCAGTGTGTGGTGTTCCTATCCTCGGGCCAGCCCACTCCCGGCCCATAGTCCGTAGCGACTCCATTTCGATGGTCAGTGATCGTTCCTTGCAGTATGTAGACGGTGCCTGGTCTGTCTTTATGGTCGTGAATCGGGCCGAAGACGCCTCCAGGCTCGATGGTCACCATACGCATTCGAAGTTGGCGCCCTGCCATGCCCTCGATCTCAGGACCAAGGTCAACCGTTGCAAGTAACTTCACCGTAACACCTTTTGTCTCAGGTGACGCCTGCTCGTTGCTCATCGTGCTCTCCTCTCTGTACTTCCAGGGACTAATCCGATAATTTTACTCCAAATTATGCGTTGCGGGCAGAACTCAGACGGCAGCGATCTGCATGGTATCCTCCAGCATCACCTCAAGCTCGGCCAGGACGAGTTCCTTGAGGCGCAGGGCCGAGGCCTCCGGGGTGCTGAACAGCACGATGGAGGGATCGTGTTTCATGCCGATACCGAGTTTATCGCAGGCCTGGTTGGTGAGCCGCACCAGCAGCAGGGGAATATTTTCATGATCAAATTCCGGGCGATGATGGTCCCTGGCGATTTCGCAGTAAATCTGCGGCAGATTCCATTGGCTGAGCAGCTTATAGCCCTGTTCCGCGTGGAAGGAATTGATCAGCTCATAGCTGAGTTCGTAGGAAATCGCAAAAGATACCTCCTTGGATTCCTGCATGGTGTCGATCACCCTGAGCAGAAAAAGCTTGCCGATATCATGGAGCAGCCCGCCGATAAAGGCCTCATTGTCCTTCTCATGATAGTTGAGCCTTCTGGCCAGCCACTGGGAGGCGATGGCGCAGGCCACCGAATGCTTCCACAGCTTGCCCAGCAGCTTGTTCAGCTTCTTGTCCGTGGCCCGGTACTGGATGCGCTCCGAGGCGATGAGCACCAGATCGGAAACCTGGCGGGAGCCGAGACGGATAATGGCGTCTTTTACCGTGCTGATAACCGATAATCCGCCGAAAAAGGGCGAGTTGGCCGCTTTCAGCACCTCCGCCACCAGCACCTGGTCCTGATAGATCAGATTGCTCATCTCGCGGATGTCAAAATCCTCATGCCGGGCCATTTTTAGAATACGCATGGCAATATCATTAAAAACCGGCAGCTGGAAGTTTTCCTGCAGGACGAACTCATTGATCTGTTCGATAAGAGACTGGCTCTTCTTCATCAGTGCACCCCCAGCAAGCGCTTGACTTCGGCAAGAGGCCGCGGCCTGTCCAGCCGGGGCAGCTGGCGGATGACCTCATTGAAACTGGTCATCCCCTGGCTTGCCTTGCAGATGCCATCTTCCAGCAGGGTAACCAGACCGGTGGTCTGGGAATTGATCTTTCTGATTTCATGGGAGGTTTTGCGGGCAATAACCGCATCCTTGACCATTTCTCCCGGGATAAGCAGTTCATGGACCGCCATTCGGCCCCGGTAACCCGTATACCGGCATTTGCGGCAGCCCCGCCCTTTTTTAAAGACCAGCCCGCTGCCCTCCTTCAGGCCGTAACCGAGCCGGCGCAGTTCATCCGGGGTCAACGGATGCTCTTCCGCGCAATCCTTGCATATCCGCCGCACCAGCCGCTGGGCCAGGATACCGGCAATGGTGGAGGCGATGAGAAAGGCCTCGATCTGCATGTCGAGCAGCCGCAGCAGCGCGCCCGTGCTGTCCTCCGTGTGAAAGGTGGTCAGTACCTTGTGCCCGGTCAGGGCGGCCTCGATGGCCATTTCCGCGGAAAACCGGTCACGGATCTCGCCGATGACGATCACATCCGGGTCCTGGCGCACAATGTGTTTGAGGGTTTCTTCAAAGGTGACATTTATTTTCGGGTTGATGGAGCACTGGGCAATGCCTTCAATGACGAACTCCACCGGATCCTCGGCGGTGATGATGCTGCAGCTCGGGCTGTTGAGGTGATTGACCGCACTGTACAGGGTGCTTGTCTTGCCGGAGCCGGTGGGGCCGGTAATGATGATGACTCCGCTGGGCGCCTCCAGCGCCTCCTCCTCGAATCGCTGCAGGATACGGGGAGCCAGGCCAAGCTCATTGATGGCCCGCAGTTCGCCCTGTCTGCCGAGCAGACGCAGCACGATCTTCTCTCCGTGGATGGTCACATAGATGGAGACCCGCAGGTCAATCTGCAGCCCGCCCTCTTCAAAAAAGATGCGCCCGTCCTGATGCCGCCTGCGCTCGGCAATATCCGCGCCTGCCATGATTTTAATGCGGCTGGACATGCCCGGCGCAATATCCAGCGGATAGTCCTTAAAAGGGATCAAAACTCCATCCTTGCGGAAACGGATCTGCAGCTTGTCGCGCATCGGTTCAATATGGATATCGCTGACATTCTGCTTATGGGCCTCCAGCAGAATGGCGTTGACCGCCATGACCACGGCATTATCGCCGGCCTCGGCCCGTTTGCCTGCCTTGTCCGCCTTGCGCCCCGTGGCTTCATACCTGTTCAGGGCCTCAAGGATCGCCCTTTCCCGGGCAATGCCGATAATCAGGGCATCACCGAAAATTTTCCTGGCCGCCAGCACATGGTTATTGTTCAACGGATCGGCAAAGGCGATCAGGATGCCGTCTTTGTCATAATGCAGCGGCAGAAATTTATTCTCGGCATACACCTCGACCTTGCCCCGTTCGATCACCTTGGGATCGACCTCCGCCACGGCAGGATCTATATAGGGAAAGCCCAGCTGGTAGGAAAGAACCCGCAGCAGATCATTTTCATCAATGAGATTAAGCTCAACAATGAGCTGGCCGAACTTGGTGTTTGGATGTTCCTGCTGGCTGTCGAGCACCGTGGCGAGATCCGCTTCACTGATGTAGCCCAGCTCAACCAGCAAAGAACCGATGGGGACCGAGACCGGGCTGGCCCGCAGGGCCTCCTGCACCTGGTCTTTGCTCACATACTGCAATTCCTCCAGAATGCTGAGCAGGCTGCGCTGGGTGGACAGCTTGGCATGAACCCGCTGGGCGTAATGCAGCTGCTCTTCAGTCAGCAGCCCCTCCCTGATCAGCAGCTTGGCAATTTCATTTCTTTTTTCAGAGGGGGCCCTGGTCTTCCTGGCTTTTTCCACCCCCCGCTCTTTCTCTAACTCGACCCTGACCTTCGCCATTGGTAGTTACTCCTGTAGGCACTCATCAAATAGGCAGAATATGCACCTCAACCTTCACCTCATGCAGGCCATGCAGAAAAAGTCCCTTGCGGCCGTCGATCGCCACCGGATCTCCCAGCCGGATAACCCTGCCGCCGATGACGCAGCGCTCCTCAGCCTCATATACCTGCAGGGCATGGCAACCGACGACACAGGTCTTTTCCAGCCGCAGGGCCACCACCGAGGCATGGGAGGTCTGGCCGCCGCGGGCGGTCAGCAGCCCGTCAGCCATGGCGATTTCCTTGACATCCTCGGGCACGGTATCCTGCCGGATGAGGATAAGGGGTATGCCGGGATGCTTCTCCCGCAAGTCGCGCACATTTTTTTCATTAAAAACGGCAAGACCGGCAAGAGCGCTGCCGCTCACGCCGATGCCTTTACCAAGGATATACTCACCCAGCTGCTCCTCGTTCTGGAAGACATAAAAGCGCTCTTTCTTCTTGATGGTGATCATGTCCCGGGTCTGCAGGATGTAGAGATCAGAGGCCTTGGGACCCTCAAAGGTGAATTCGATCTCCTGGGGGTTCCACTCCTTTTCATAAACCAGATTGCGGGCAATGGAGAGCAGCTCCTGATACACCTCGGGCGACCTCCTTTCCAGGGAGAAATCCACCGGCCGGCCGTCAATTTCACCCTGCTCAACGGAAATGGGAAAGGTGGTGACCAAGCCGCTGACAATATCCTCGCCCTGATCGCCGGGGGCGTAATCACCCCAGAGAGCCACCCGCCGGACCTTACGGTAGGGATGGGCGGTAAAGACCACCCCGCTGCCGCTTTCCGGCCCGAGATTGCCGAAAACCATGGCCTGCACAATGGCGGCCGTGCCCCATGCATGGGAAATGCCCATCAGGCTCCGGTAGCCCTTTGTTTTCGGCGTCTCCCACGAGGCGAGCACCATTTCTATGGCCCCGATCAGCTGCAGCCACGGATCATCCGGTATGCCGATCCCCAGGTTTCTGATTTTCTTCTGATAGCTCAGCGCCAGCTCCTTCATCTGGGCCGGGCTGAACTGGCTTTTCACCCTGACCCCGTGCTTGGACTTGGCATCATTCATCAGGGCCTGGAAGGTATCCCGCGCCACCCCCATGGTCATGCCCCAGGACTGGAGAAAACGGCGGAAATTGTCCCAGGCCAGATACTCCTTGCCCGGCACCTCGGCCACGGCCTCGACGATCTCATTATTCAGGCCGACATTATGAATGGTGGCCATCATGCCGGGCATGGAAATGGAGGCCCCGCTGCGGATGGAAACCAGCAGGGGATTATCCGGGTCTCCGTAACGGGTGCCGGTCTTTTCCTCTATCTGATTTAAGGCGTGGCGGATCTGCTTCATGAACTCATTGCGGGCCATGTAAAAGCTGTTGACCACCGGCCAGCAGCGGAAGATTTCCGTGGTGATGATAAACCCAGGGGGCACGGGCTTGTTGTCCGAGGCCAGCAGGCTGAGATTAAATCCCTTATTGCCGAGCAGAATGAGATTTTTGGCATGGGCGCTTTTGCGGTTGAACTCGTGGATCGCCTTGTCCGGATTATAGGTCATCAGCAGGTCCAGCTGCTTTTCATCCAGCAGCTCGCGCTGCCTTTCCAGCACCTGGTAAATCCTGGTGATGAAATTATCCAGATGCTGCAGGCCAAAGGTGCTGGAAATGAGATCTCGCATAAAGGCCTCGGATAACCGGTGGATGGACTCCTTCAGGCTCTGCCCGTTTTGGTCGTTTTCATCCTCTTCCCAGAGATTGCGGTATTTGGCCAGGAGATTGCTCGAACCGATCTGGGGAATGATGATGGAAAGATTATTCTGATGGATATTGGTGTAATAGGCGTAAATGACATCTTTCACCCCTTCGGACAGGCCGCGGAAGATATCGATGTATTGGGTATAGGAAAAACGTTTGATGCCCAGGGAATTGGAAAGCAGGGCCACATAGGTTTCCAGGCGGCGGCTGATAATGCCGTCGATTTTCAGGGCCCGGAGGTACAGCCGCAGGTATTTGATAATGCGGATAAAGGTCGCCCGGGTGATAAAGGATAGATTCAGGGAGGAAGGCAGGCGCTCGAGATAGATGTTCGCCAGATTTTCCAGCCTGAAGGTGAGCCCCAGGGCATCGAACTTTCTTTCGCTGTAGCGGCCGTAAACCGAGGGGATATCCACGGCAATATGCCGCTTGTAATAGATATCCTCCTTGGCCTCAAAAATTGTACTGCTCAGAATAATCCCTTTCAGCTTCTCAAGATGATCAAGCAGGGCGGTGAGGCACTGGACCGTATCGCAGATCTCCAGATCGGCCAGCAGCTGCTCCATTTCCGGAAACCCGCCGCCGGCCGCCTGTTCCAGCTGGCGGCGCAGCTCCTGAAAGCCGAGGTTATACTTGAGATCAAGCAGCCGGTACATCTGCACCAGCAATTCAAAGCGCCGCACCTCATGGGCACTGATATCCCGCTGGGCGGCCAGGAAACCAATGATCTTGCCCTCATCCCATTTGAGCAGGTCGTTTTCCTTTTCATAATGGTCGATGGCTTTGAGCCGTTTGCAGATGATATGCTGTTCATCCACAAAGGGGCCGCTGGTCTGCACCTGGCTCAGCACCTCATCCGGCAGAAAATCCTTGAGCACCTGTTTATCCAGGGTCAGCCAGAAGCGAAGGATGGCCTTGATAAAGTCAACAATGAGATTGGAGCTTTCCACATGGCTCTGCTTGCGCAGAAAGTGGATGAGCAGATCCTTGCGCTTATGGATCTCGTCAAGCTCGGTGGACACATCCCGCAGGTTGCCCTCTGCCCCGATCTCATTGAAGAAAACCGGCATGAGCTTAGTGAACTGTTTGACCAGGTTGTAAACCGGGGCAATGGGATGGTTGAGCAGCCGGCTGATGTCCCGCTGGAAAAGGTCCGTATCCTTGACACAGGTGCCGGAGAGCTTGAGGTTGATGATGAGCGCGGAAAAAAGGGTGGAACACCACTTCGGCTCCTGCATGATCAGGTTCAGCCAGACCCGGATATTGGCCAGATGGGCCGGGTTGGTAATCGGCTGCCAATCCTGGTCCACCCCGGTAACATTGGCATACTGGAAGCCGAAGCGCACCGTCTCCCACAAAAACGTCTCCACCAGCCGGCTGTTTTCCCGGTTGAACACCTCGGTGCCGAGCACCTGAATGCACTGCAGGGCGGTATGGGGGTAACGTCGGACATTTTCCTTCAGCAGCTGCAGGGTGGTGAGCAGAAAAGACTCGATCTCCTCAAAGGTCTGCTGGCGGATGAGCACAATCAGGCTGCGGTTGATCTCCCGCAGACTCTCTTCGTGAATGAGATACAGCCCGGAGGTGCGCATGATGCGGAAGAGAAAAATCAGCTTTCGGTTTTCCGAGAACCTGTCGTCTTCGGGCTTGGCGCCTTCTTCATGCTGCACAGCCAGTTTTTCAGGAATCTCCCGGTACAGCCGGACCAGATCCATATGGGCCGGCAACTCCAGAATAGCCCGCAGATCGAGCTGTTCATCGCTGACCTCGATCTCCCCCAGCCGCTCGCGATGCTTCCTGATCTGATCATGGGAAATGGCGTTGAACAGTTTGCCCGCATCCCAGTTGTTGCACATGTCGCTGCACTGGGCCAGAAACCATGGCAGGGGGTCCTCAACCTCAAGCCAATAATTGTAGTTGAGCGTCAGAATCTTTTTCATCAGGCGGGCGGCAGGCTGCAGATTAAATGATGCCCCCTCCTTTTCCCGCCATTCCACCAGGGTGAGGACGATCTTTTTCATGGGATGATGGCCCTGCACCACCAGCATGATGATCTGATTGTCCAGGCGGTAAAGACTGTCAAAGAGCTGCGACAGCACGGACTCATACTGCTGCAGATCCGGTTTGGCGGAGCTGATGAGCCGCTCCACATAGGCCAGCATGGACTCTATGCAGAGATTGAGCAGGGTTCTGTTTTTCCTTGTTTCATCAATGGCCTGCAGGAAAATTCCGCAGAAAATGCTGAACGCCTCGGGACCTCGATTGCTGCGGCAGAAAAGCGCAACATTTTTCAAAACAAAGGTGCGCAGTTTGGGGATAATAAGATTCCAGTTACGATACGGGTGATGAATCTCGTACAGCAGATCATACAGGTTGTTGTGTATCCCCTTGAAATCTTTGATCAGATCAAGAAGAGCCAGCTTGGCCGGATCGATGGTGACATCGGTGACCGCTGTTTCCAGGAGGTTGGCCTTTAATGCGCTGGACGTCTCATAAAGGCTTTTTTCTGTTAGACTCATAGAAGGAATCGGCGTTGAGAATTAAAAATCCATAGCGAGGCATGCGGGTGCGGGAAGCTGTTTCCGTTCATTGCCCTGCGGGGCGCAGGTGAAAAAGAACCACAGCTCCCATCAGCCCCGCCGGGTATGTTTTTTCTGTCATTAGCAGAAAAGAGAAACTTTGGCCAGTTACAAAGCCTTCTGGTTTTCCATGAGCAGGATCAGGTCAAGAACCCGATTGGAATAGCCCCATTCATTATCATACCAGCTGAGCACCTTGACCATGTTGCCGATTACCTTGGTGGACATGGCGTCAACCACCGAGGAATGGGGATTGCCCTGATAATCAATGGAAACCAGGGGTTCATCGGAATAACCCAGGAACCGGTTGCTGCCTTCCTTCAGGGCCTGATTGACCTCGGAAACCGTGGTTTCCTTCTCCACCTCCATGACCGCATCCACCAGCGAGACATTGGGGGTGGGCACCCGCACCGCCAGGCCGTCAAATTTCCCTTTCAGTTCAGGAATGACCAGGGAGACCGCAGCGGCGGCGCCGGTTTTGGTGGGGATCATCGACAGGGCCGCAGCCCTGGCCCGGCGCAGATCGCCGTGCGGAAAATCAAGAATACGCTGATCATTGGTGTAGGAATGCACGGTGGTCATCAGCCCTTTTCTGATGCCGAAACGATCCATGATCACCTTGGCGAATGGGGCGAGACAATTGGTGGTGCAGGAGGCATTGGAAATAATATGGTGCAGGCTGGGATCATACTCGTGCTCATTGACCCCCATGACAATGGTTTTGACATTGCCCTTGGCCGGGGCGGAAATGACCACCTTTTTGGCGCCGCCGTCCATGTGGGCGCCGGCCTTCTCGCTATCGGTAAAGAGCCCGGTGGATTCCACGACATAATCAACCCCCATATCGCCCCACGGAATATCGGCCGGATTCCGGTGGGTGGTAATCGTTACCTCTTTGCCGTCAACCGTCAGCCCTTTGGCCGACACATGGACATTTTTTTCATAAACACCCATGATCGAGTCATACTTGAGCAGATGGGCCAGAGTCTCATGGTTGGTGAGATCATTAATGGCCATCACCTCTATATCCTTGAATGCCTCATCCTTGCTCAGAGCCCTGAAAATGTTTCTGCCGATCCTGCCAAACCCGTTAATACCGATTCTTATCGTCATGCCGTCTCCTCAAATATTAGAGTAACTGTTCTCGAGAATTACCCCGATGATTTTCTTTCGTCTTTGTCAGTATCGCCTCCAGCTGAGAGGTCCTCAGAATTGCCTCGTCACAGTGCCCATTGACCCGCAAGGCCTCCTGGTATGCGGCCAGGGATTTTTCATACCAGTTTCCATCAAAATAGCTTTGCGCGGCAAAACAATAGCCGTTTTCCGGGACGCCTTGGAACATGTCTTTGAAGATTTCATCCAGCGACTCGGACCAGAGCTCGCTTGCCACATCAGGGTGCTCGATGAGGTACCTGAGCAGCAATGGGTTATGCGCCTGGGAGGGAAGCATGGTGCGCAGCAGATAAATTGCCCTGCCGAACATGAATCCCAAACTCTCCATCTGCCGATCCACCTCATGGGAAATTCTCTCCATGAAACGCCGGCACTCCACCCCGCAGAACTGCTGGATTTCCTGGCGCCATACGCCCTTCAGGTCATGGGCCAGCGGGGCATAATACTCAAAGAGATAGATGTTCTCCTTGAGTTTCATCGCCTCATGAAAGAGAGAACCGATAATCCAGTCCAGCAGAGAACCATTGAGTTCAAAGGCGGAATCACCATTGCGCCACAGCTGATGGCAGTCATCTTTCAGCTGCCAGAGGCAGCCTTTCCTGGTCTCCGTGCCGACCAGTTTGTCGATCTCGTTATAGGGCACGGTTCCGGTTTGGAGGTACCCCTGGTAAATCTGCAAAAAACCGCCGGCAGCCCGGTAGAACCCTTTGAGCATGCTGGTGACAAAAAAATCGCGCCGCCGGACAAACCAACTGTTCTGCTCCAGCCCGTCCCGGCTTTGGCCGGCAATCATGGCTCTGGTGGGCAAAGTGTGAGGGCCTCCTGATAAAGCTGCATATATCGTAGCACAATTTTATCCCAAGTGTAGGAATTATGGATAACTTTTACACTTTCCTGTTGCATGGTCCTGATGCGCTCCGGCTGCCGGCGAAATATCTGCAGTGCCTTCTCCATTGTCTCTCTGAGGGCTGCGCTGCTGTGCTCAAGATAGGCAAAACCGGTTTTGCCGTCCTCCACCTTGACCAGGCCGCCGACATGATGGACAATGGGCAGGTTGCCGAAGAGCTGGGCAATATAGTCGGTCAGCCCGCAGGGTTCATACCTGGAGGGGATCAGAAAAAAATCCCCGGCAGCATAGATCTTGTTGGCCAGCTGCTGGTCATAGCCGCTCAGCAGACAGATTCTGCCCTGATACTCTTCCATCCCGGTCAACTCGATCAGGCCGGTTTCAATCTCTTTCGTGCCGGTGCCGAGAATCAGCACCTGAAAGCCGTCATCCGCAGGCAACAGCGTTTTCAGGGCGCCAACCAGCTTGTCCACCCCTTTCTGGGCGGAGAGGCGGCCGATCAGGGTAAAAAGCGGCAGCTCCGGGGCCTCGGTTAAGCTGCCGCTGACCCGGACCGTGGTCAGCTCCTGCCGGCTGATCAACTCCACCAGCTCCCGGCGGCATTGCCTTTTGCCGGCCAGGTCCCCTTTAGCCGGGGAAAAAGGCGCGGCAATCCCCTGTTTTTCCGCATCCTCGGGATTAAAGTCCTCCGGATTGATGCCGTTTGTCACGCCCTGCAGCATCACCCCCCGGCTCGCCAGTGCATGGCCCAGCCAGCCCGTCAGTTCATCATCCTCGGTTTCCCGTAATTCCCGGGCATAATTTTCACTGACCGTATTCATGACCACATAGGGGGCCGAGGCCAGGAACGGGTCAAACCGGCCATTGAGCTGATTCTTGCCGATGATGGCGGAAGGCAGACGGGTAACGGCCTTGGCAAACGGCAGGTCACCCACCTCCTGATGATAGCCGACCCCGGCGTTATGAATGGTGACCACCAGACCGGTCTTGCGGAAGAAATGGCGGATACCGTCAATCTCTCTGGCCATGGCCGGCAGCAGGGCGGCATGCCCGTCCTGGCAATGAATGATATCGGGCCGTTTCCCCTGGTAGAGCATGAGATTGAGCGCCGTTTTCTGCAGCAGGACATTCATGGCAAAATAATCATAATGCCCGCTGCCGCCGGCATGCACGGGATTTTCCGCCTCATCCTCCGCCGTATAGGTGTACACCGCTTTTTTCTCGCGATACCGGTCGGCATCCACCAGATAGATGGTCAGCCATTTTTTGCCCTGTTTGTGCCTGCGTTCCCAGATGCGGACCTCTTCCCGCCTTTCCACCCCCACGTAATTGAGATCCACCTGAAACGCATAGCGGGGCTCAAACCCAAGAAGTTCAGGATCAATGAAGCCGTACATGGGCAGCAGGACCGAGACATCAGCTTTTTTGACCAGGGCCTCGGCAAGCTGGCGGCAGACGTCCTTCACCCCGCCGGCGCCGGCCAGACCGTCATATTCCCTGGTGATCATCCAGATATCTTCAATCTTTTT
>JALNXE010000062.1 GCA_023230525.1 Desulfobulbaceae bacterium | reverse complement strand
CGGCCCCCGGATTATTTTGTCAAGGAATTCCGGAGACAGAAAGGACTGCGCACCGACGACAACGAACTGCTTTATGTGCAGGGCCTCAAATTCACCAAGTTCACCCCGCCCATGAGCCGCTTTTCCGACCCGTTCAACTGCTTCCGCGGGGCCTATTCCTGGATGGGTCTGCTAGCCTGGGCCAGACGGCCGCTGGCGGTCAACGTCCTGAGCTATCTGCACCTGTGGAACCACTGGCTGCTGGTTACCGGGGTCGACCTGACCAGCACCATGGAGAACCGGTTCGCCTCGAAATCACAGTTCCCCTTCCTGAATGTGGGGATCATTCATTATTATGATCCGTTTCACGGCAATCAGGCGATCATGTCCTCCGAAGACATTGATTACCTGGTTGGCCCGCTGCCGAATTTCGCCTCACTTTCCGACCAGCACCGGGCCCGGGTCTTCTTTTAAGCAAAAGAGACAGCGCAGGTGCGCTGCAGGACTGTTCCCTGATCGGCCGGCTTGTTTTAATGCATCTCCTTGCCGCCTAAAAATCTTCGAACCTTACAGCTGAGCTGCTTAAAACGATCAATGTTTTCCTGTATGGGGGAGAGGTCCATGCCTTCCAACTGGGAACTCAGACTGTTTGGATCAATTTGACGCTGCGCAGGATAGATCACTGCAAAATTTCTGCCCGGTAATGCGCCGGCGATTTTGCGCGGCAGGTTATCAAAAACGCCCAGGTAGGAAAGAGCCCGCGGTCTTGCACTTACCATAATCAAGAGATCGTTGCCGGCGAGGTAAGCGCCGATTTCAGTTGTCTCCGGATAACAGTCGATTATTTTCACCTGATAATCCGGATTACATTCACATCCCTTTAACACCTGCTGCAGCTGGTCAATGGATTTTTGCTGGCCCACATACAAAACCGTACGCTTACAATTGTAGGCAAGCGTATTGACGGATTTCACCCATTCGTTGAAACCATATTCGAACTCTGAAAACGGCGGCATGATTACGACAATATTCCCCCCGGCATTCAGGGGGTTATGCAGATGCACCAGTATGATCAGCCCGTCTATTTTCGTAAGCAGGCTGTTGGGGGTGTCGCCGAAGAAATAGTCAAGCGTCGATTGCCGGCCTCTCCAGCCGATGATGATCTTGGTGATCATCATCTCCCCTGCCGCGCTGACAATGCCGTTGACGTCATTGACATCAACCCGGGAGGAAGGGAAAAAGAGATCTCTGTTTTTCCCTGACTGCTTAATAACCTTTTCGATAATATCAAGTTTGTCCTTGATATTATTACCGGTCATCTGATTATCCGGAATGACCGTCAGGGGATAAATAGGCTCGTGCGAATGGCAGTCTCGCAGGCAGGAGGCAAAATCGAACAGCTTTTCTATCTCCTCGGGGTTGGAAACAGGCACCAGGATTTTCTCGGCCTGGTTTGTCTGCTCGTATTTGCCGTTTTCCCTGCTCACGGCCAGCTTGCGGCCATAGATTTCCGTGACGAATGAACTCGCCAGGCAGGTCACCAGAATGAGCAATATGGTACTGTTCAATACATTCGCATCCACCAGGCCGATTTTGAAACCAACCAAAACAACCGCCAGGATGGCCGCGGCATGCGCGCTGCTGAGACCGAATATAACGTTCCGTTCAATGGCGGTCAGCCGGAAGACCTGCTGGGTTACCCAGGCAGCCAGAAACTTGGTCGTTAATGCGACCCCGATGAGCACTGCGGACAAATAAAGAACGTACCAGCCCTTGAACAATACCCCCAAGTCAACGACCATCCCCACGCTTATCAGGAAGAAAGGGATAAAAAGGGTGTTACCGATGAAAACAATCCGGTTCATCAACACCGATGATTCGGGAATCAGACTGTTCAGGGCAAGCCCTGCCAGGAAGGCCCCGATGATAGCCTCGATGCCGATCAGTTCCGAAAGAAAAGCCGCCAGAAACACCATGGCCAGGACAAAAAGGTACTGAGCACTTCCCTCTCCCTTGTAATTCCGGAAAAACCAGCGGGTAATCCAGGGTAAGCCAAACAGAATTGCAAAGATAAGCACGATGAACAAAATCGACATCAGCCATAAATCGTTATTCGATTTATGCTGCGCCAGATTGGCGATAAAGGCGAGCAGCAGCAGCACCGCCGTGTCGGTTATGATGGTGCCGCCAACGGTTATGGAAACCGCCAGGCTTTTATTGATGCCCAGCCTGCTGGCAATCGGGTAGGCAAGCAAGGTGTGCGTTGAAAACATGCTGGCCATCAGCAGGGCGCTGTAAAATGGATATTCCAGCCAGTAATAGCAGGTAATAAAGCCTGAAAAGAGGGGAATGAAGAAGGTGGCCAGCCCGAATACCAGGTAATACCGATACTTCAGCAGGCCCTGCATATCGAGTTCGAGGCCGGCAAGAAACATGAGGTAGATGACGCCGACCGTGCTGAATATGCTGAAATTGGTTGTCCCCGACAAAAGATTCAAACCATAGGGGCCTACCAGCATGCCGCTGAGGATCAGCCCGACAATCCCGGGAATTCTCATCCTGCGGAAAATCAGAGGCGTAAACAAAATAATGAGCAATATCAGCAGGAAGATCTGTACCGAGTTGGTCAAGGGAAAGGTAATATGAAAAGTATGTTGCATCAGTATGCCTGAACTCCTCCTTGCCCTTCATCACAAAAAAAAGAAATATTTCTATCTATCCGTCCTTGCGAAGGCAATGCCTGTATATAAAAAAACGAAACCCCTTTCCCTTCCCCCTCATAATTCCAGATAAAAAGTGGCTCCCTTGCCCGGCCCAGGGCTTTCGGCCCACAGCCTGCCGCCCAGGGCGTTCACCAGGATGCCTGCCACCGGGAGGTTGAGGCCGAAACCGGCAGGACAGCGTTTTTCAGGCTCCAGCACAAAGGCCTTGAAGATATTTTTCAGATCCTCCGCCGCAATCCCCTTACCGGCATCGGCTACGGATATTCTTGTTTTGCCGTTATGGCTCACGGCATCAAGGACGATTTCCCCCCCGGGACTTGAAAAACAGATGGCGTTGTCGATAAAGGCGCCCAGCACCCGCTCCAGATATTCGTGATCCGTCTTGACCGTCATCCCGGGACTGACGCGGTCATCCACCGTGGCCGGAAGCGCGGCCAACGCACTCTTTTTGCTGGCAAGCAGGCCGGAGACGGTGTCCTTCAGATCGACCTGCCCCATGTCGGGCTTGAGGTTGCTGCCCGCCAGCCCGAAATAGGTCAGCAGGATCTCCGCCAGTTTCTGGATACGATCAAGCGGAGAGTTGATTTCGTTGGTGAGGTAAATGAGAAAGGACATCTTGTTGCCGTCCAGCTGTTTCACCCGTTCATGGGCCTTGACCAGCTGGGCCGTCCTCTCCTGGACCATTTTCTCAAGATTTTCACTGTAATTTTTCAGCTCAACATTCTGCCTTTCCAGGGTCAGCTTGAGCATCCTGTTTTCAATGCCCTTTTCAATGACATTGAGCAGCTGCTGCTGGTTGACGGGCTTGAAAAGAAAATTAAAGATGTGCCCCTCGTTGATGGCCCGGACAATATCGTTTTTCTCCGCCTGGCCGGACAGGACAACCTTGCACACATCCGGATGTTTCTTATGCACCCGGCTGAGCAGCACGCTGCCGCGCATTTCCGGCATGAGCTCATCGCAGATGATGAGATCCACCTGATTGTTGTCAATAAAATCCTCGACTTCTTCCGGGTTTTCAAAGGTATGAACGTTATACCTGCGCTTGAGCAATATCTTGAGCTCAGTGAGAATGGGACGTTCGTCGTCCACAATCACCAAGGTGTATTTCTCGTTGTTGTCCCGAGTCATTATGTCAAAATTCATAGGGATCTTTCCCCTCCTTGTCGGTGCGGGCGCCAGCCGCCCGGCGCTGAAAATTTATCCTGTTTAAGCCGTTGTAAAAAAATAACATGGCCGGAGAAATGCGCGGAACGACATAAGGAGCCGTAACGAAATTAAAAAAATGGCCATGTTATTTCGTAACGGCTCCTAAGTCCATAAAAACCGGCACGGAAAAAATCCGCCTGGCAGTTACACAAAAAGACGCACGGTAAAGCATGCCCCCTTGCCTGCCTCACTTTCAACCACAATCTCCCCGCCGTGGGTATCAATGATCCGGTGGCACAGATTCAGGCCAAGGCCGGTGCCGCTGCCGATATCCTTGGTGGTGAAAAACGGGTCGAAAATCTTGTTGATGATTTCCTTATTGATGCCAATGCCATTATCCTCGAAACGGGCTTCGATGCATTTTCTCTTGACGTTGTGGGAGGTGGAAATGACGATCCGTCCTTCTTTCTTGGACAAACCCTTTTCCTTGATGGCATCCCGGGCATTCATGATGAGATTCATGAACACCTGCCCCATTTCCTGCGCCAGTCCCTGAAAGGGGGGTAGATGAGGAGCCAGATTCAGGACGATCTCCAGATCGTATTTGACCTGATTATGGGTGAGCACCACCGCATCGCTGACAATGGTATTCAGATCGCAGGAGCTGAAAATCTCCTCACTGTGGGCCATGCGTTTGGTGCTTTTCACGATATGGTCGATCCGCTCTACCGACTGAATGTTGCGGCTGGCGATGTCATCGATCCCTTCCAGAACAAGATCCATGTCAAGCTCGGCCATCAGGCGCCGAATACGTTCCCTCTCCTCGGCAAGCTTGGCCGGTTCGGCATCCAGATATTTCTGCAGCTCCTTGATCATTTTTTTCACATATTCCATGTTCATCTTCAAACCGTCCATGGAAAAGCTGATGGCCTGGGACGGATTGTTGATCTCATGGGCGATGCCGGCCACCATGGTCCCCAGCGAGGCAAGCTTCTCCTGCTTGATGATCCGGGCCTGGCTTTCCAGCAGGGCATCCTTGGCCATATTACGTTCGGTGATGTCCCGGACCATGGCGATAAAGAGGTGTTTCGGGCCGCGGAACATCTCGCTTAAAGAGATCTCAAGCGCGAAATTCACGCCGTCCTTTCTTTCGCCGGTCAGCTCGATGGGGGTGCCCATGGCTTTCACCAGCAGGGGAGTGACCACCTGGTCCGTTATTTCGGTTTTCTTTTCATCTTCCGAAGCCTTCACCAGGGTGCCGATATGCCGGCCCAGCATCTCCGCCTGGGAATAGCCGAACATTCTCGATACAGCGGAGTTGCATGACTCAATCCGCCATTGTTCATTTAAGGTAAGCAGGCCGTCGAACATGTTCTCGATGATTGACCGTACCCTGATCTCGGCCTGCTCCCGTTCGCGAATGGATTCCGACAGGCGCTTGACGCCGAGGAAGGTGCCCATCAGGCCGAGAAACCAGAGGGTGCCGTGGGCCATGCAGAAGGTGAAGATATCCTGCTTGGACATGGCAAGCAGCGGCGCCATGGGAATGGAGACGCTGATCCCGCCGCCGACGTCTCCCTTTCTGTAACCCTGGGGAGTGGGGTGGCATTGCTGGCAGCCGGGTTCCGCCGGCATGGGACGCATGAGGCGCAGATACTTTTCTCCATTGATTTCCTCAACCGTATGCACTTCGTCAATGCCGTCCTCAAAGGTTTTCAGAGCTGCCGCCTCCCAGGGATCAGGGGCATTTTCCGGCCGCAGCGGGTCGAGACTCGTCATATGGCCGTAAGGCCCGGTACCCTTGGGCCGCATCTCATAGACCAGACGGATCATCTGCTCCGGGTTGACCAGGGTCAGGCGTTTGCCGGAGTCCGTGCTGGCCCGGTGGGCGGGTATGTTCTTCAGATAGGGGTTCGGCTGTGTTTGCTCGGTTATCGGCACAAAGACCCCCCGGTGGCTGGTGGCCCAATTGTATAATATCAGGTCTTCATCAAAAACCGTGGCGGCCTCAACCAGGGCTATCTTGGTTGTTCGCTGTTTGTGCAGGGTGATATTCCAGGCCAGCGAGGCAAAGACAATAATCGTCCAGATGGCGGCCAGCTGCCAGCCGTAACGGCCGATGCCCTCGTAGTTGATCTCTCTTTCAACCTTGATCTCATGATGTTTGCGCAGGTAGCGCTCAAGGACGATGAACAGAGGAAGGGTGAAGAGACAGGTGGTGCCGCCGACAATGAAATGCTCCACGTCAAAATAATGGATATCCGGATGGATGATCAGGTCCGTCAACGAGCTGAGATTGCCCAGCAGGACGATGATCATCAGGTAAAACAGACCTCTGTATTTTATCGGATTCATTTCCTCATACCAGACAGATTTTTCCCATCCTCCTCAGGTTATGGGCTGGATAATGTCTCCGTAAACCTTGATCTTCCGGCGCAGGGTATCCTTGGAAATCCCGAGTTCACGGCAGGTCTGCATGGTCCTGAAATTGTTCCGGGTCAATGCCGCGACAATGGCGTGTTTTTCAATTTCCTCAAGGGTCATGGGCTCACCGGTCTCCCGGTTAACCAGTATCTGGCCGGTCTCCGATTTGCTCTGGAATTTCGCCGGCAGGTGCTGGGGGAGGATGGGTCCCTTGCTGCAGAGGATGAAAGCGTATTCGATGATATTTTCCAGTTCCCGGACATTGCCGGGATAATCATAGCGCATGAGGATTTCCAGGGCATCTTCGGAAAGACCCTGCACTTCCTTGCCGCGCTGCCGGTTGAATTTCCTGATGAAATGTTCAGACAGCAGGGGCAGATCCTCCATCCGGTCCCGCAAGGGCGGCACCTGGATTTTGAAGATATTGAGCTGACGATAGAAATCCTCCCGGAATTCATTGTCGGCGACCAGCTCTTCAAGATTCTTGCTGGTGGCTGAAATGATGCGCGCATCGGTCCCGACCGGCGTCTCCGAGCCAAGGGGCTCATAGGTCTTGCCCTGCAGGACCTGGAGAAGCTTGGCCTGCATGGCGGACGAGATGTCGCCGATTTCGTCCAGAAAAAGCGTTCCCTTGTCAGCAACGGCAAAATATCCCTGCTTATCCTGCCGGTCTTCATTAAAGGCCCCGGCCCGGTATCCGAAAAGCTCGGCCTCCAGCAGCTTGTCCGGCAGGGCGCCGCTGTTGACCACGACAAAGGGCATCATATTCCGGTTGCTCTGCTTATGAATGGCTCTGGCGATCAGCTCCTTGCCGGTGCCGCTCTCGCCGGCGATCAGGATATTGGCGTCACTTCTGGCAAATTCGGAAAGAAGGGCCAGAATTTGCTGCATCAGGGGGCTGTTGGTGAGAATGCCGGTCTGCGCCCTTTCCGCCGCCAGATGACTGCGCAGACTGTGAATTTCCGTGAGATCCCTGAAGGTCTCCACCGCGCCGATGATTTTACCGAACTCGTCGGCAAGAGCGGTGGCGCTGATGCTCACGGAAATCTCCCGGCCATTCTTGCCATGGATGATGATGTCGAACACATCAACCTTTGACTTGGTCGTCATCGCCTTGGCCAGAGGACAGTTTCCCTCGCACACGCTCCCGTCAAAGACGTCCCTGCACCTCTTGCCGAGAACCTCTTCGCTCCGGTATCCCGTGATGGTTTCCGCGGCCTTGTTGAAAGAGGTTATCTTAAAGGCATGGTCTACGGTGAAAACGCCGTCCCCCACGCTGTCCAGAATATATTGCCGCTGAATCGCCCCGGTGTTGTCGCGAAAACTCTCAACCCCGCCGATAATTTTGCCGGTGGCGTCCAGCATGGGAGCCGCCCTGACACTTACGGGCAAGACACGGTGGTCCGCGGTCTCGATATAGAAACACTCCTCCACATGAGGCCTGCCGGTATTGATCGCCTTGGCCAGGGCCATGTTGTCCACCGCAATATTGGCACCTTCCTGCCGGAGAACATCGGCAAAGTATTTGCCGAGCACCTGCTCCTGCTTGAACCCCGTTATCAGCTCTGCAGCCCGGTTGAACAGGGTGATCTTGAGATCCATGTCCACGGTCAAGACCCCGTCAAAAACACTGTCCAGAATCAGCTGGCGATGGAAAATCTCCGTAATTTCCTGAAATGACTGAACTCCTCCGACAATATCCCCGCTGTTATCCACTAACGGCGAGGCGCTGACCAGTACCGGCACCAGCCTGTCTGCCACCTTCAGGTGGCGGGTCAACTTAAGCAGCGGCTGTCCTTTTTCCAGAACATGGCCGACGATGCAGAATTCCTCACGCAGAGATGAAGCAAAAAGCTCTCGGCAGGTTTTGCCGAGGGCTTCGTCTTCACTGATACCGGTGATGGTTTGGGCGGATTTGTTGAAGGAGGTAATTTTAAGGGCGGGGTCAACGGTAAACACCCCTTCCGTAAGGTTATCGAGAATGAGCTTACGCTGGATGGCATCACTGAAGATGGCTGAGGACAGGCGCTGTAATGTACTGATGACATTCGAGAGTTTGTCGTCTTGAATCATCGTGTCAGGATCCTCGCTTGCTATGAGATATTAAGAGCGCAATATCTATTTAAAAAAAAGAGAGTGATTTAAAGAGCATGATTTATCGGGAATAAAGCATTTTTCCACAAATTTTGCAAGTTGCTTGGCTGAGGTAAAATGTCGCCCATAGCATACGAAAGGAGCACATGGCGGCAGGCATTCGGCGGCCTGCGGGCTTCTCGGCGCCACCCTCTCCCTCCTTTTTAGCCCCGGTTTATTATTTCAGACCCAACCGCAAAAAAATTGCGCAAACAATGGTATCTATGATGCGAAGTGAAGCGGTATGGACTATATTGTGAGGATGCTGTCCGAGCCGATGGCTCCGCAGGCATGACAGGAAACAATCCCACTTTCCACCACTTCACTGGAGTAACCCATGGGTAACTGAAAACAAAATCAGCCGATATCCCCGGGCGGGATAAAAAATATTTGGCAGGCGGTAAAACCCATTATAATCGGCATTGTCGGGCTATGTATTCTGGCATGGCTGGTAAGTCTCCTCTGAAATTACCTTGCATACAGTAATTCCTGGAGGAACAAAAAAGGGATTTAGACGTCTCTGCCTGCACAAGGCATCAATCCGAGACTATCCGGATGTTCACCCCAGGACTGCTCCACAGATTTTTTTTAAAGAGTCAACTGACGTTTACAGGAAAAATAACCGATTGGCAGCATTTGCCGCTCAGAAGAATTTTCCCGGCAGATTCGCCATCTAACCAAGATGATCTCGTAAAAAGTCTATTTTCACCACAGAGCCCACAGAGATCACAGAGAAAATATTTTTATTTTCAGCAAGTTATCTCTGTGGGCTTAGTGCTCTCCGTGGTTAATTTTCAGTTTTTACGAATTCATCAACCAAGACACCAGGTAATCCCATGCTCACCTATATGAAACACCAGGCCGGCCGCATCGAAAGCGTCGACACCCTTGAAGGATGCCAGATAGTGAGAGTTGTCGCCCCCACCCAGCAGGAAATATCCTTCCTCCGGGACGCGCTCAACATCCCGGAAGATTTCCTCATGGCAGCCATGGACCGCGACGAACGCCCCCGTATTGAGATTGATGATCCATGCCGCCTGGTAATCCTTCGCATCCCTCACCAGGATGACTCATCAGACACCCCATACGTCACCCTGGCCTTGGCACTCATTCTGACTCCCACCCACATCATAACCGTATGTTCGCAAGAGTCCATGTTATGGCGTGACCTGCTCGCCGGTCGCCAGCGCCTCCCGCCCCCTGAAGACCGCGTGTCCTTTCTCTCCGCCCTGTTCCTCCAGGTAGCACGGCAGTACCTTGTTCTGCTGCGGCAGATTCGCGACCAGGCAGACGCCGCGGAAACCGCCATTCATGGCTCCATGAAAAATGAAATGCTGATTCGCATGCTCAATCTGGAGAAATGCCTCGTTTTCTTCACCACCTCACTCCGGGCCAACGAGCCGATCTGGAGCCGCTTCAGAAGAATTCACGGCCGAGACTTGACAGAGGACGAAAAGGATCTGGTTGATGATATCAAAATCGAATTCCGCCAAGCCCAGGAACTGGCTGACATTTACAGCAACATCCTGAGCGGAATGATGGATGCTTTTGCCTCAGTTATCGCAAACAATCTCAATGTGGTAATGAAGCTGCTGACGTCAATTACCATCATACTGATGTTGCCGACCCTCATTGCCAGCATCTATGGGATGAACGTTGAACTGCCATTACAGCACTCGCCGCATGCCTTCCTGATTCCGATGGTACTCTCGGTTGTTCTCTCCGCCATCGCCATCGCGGTGTTCTTCTTCAAAAAATGGTTTTGAGGCAGACACAATGACTTGCGGGCAACAAGGCGGCGCACCCGGGGAAATCATCCCCCTTCACTTCACGCTGCGATAATTGCCGGCTGATACCGAAGCCGCCCTGAAAATAAAACTAAAAAAAATTACCATTTCATTGTATTTTCATCGGAAATATCGGTTAAAATTGATTCCCGCATAAGGAGAGAAACTCATGCCAGAACAATTCAGAGACAAAGCTTTACCGTTAAACCAGGAAGGCGTGGCCGAGGTTGTCGATCGTCTGCAGGTCACGGTTGCAGAGTTGTGGGCCGTCCTCAATGTGGAGACGCGCGGCTGCGGCTTTCTGGCCGACCGGCGCCCGATGATTCTGTTTGAACGCCACATTTTCAGCCGCGAAACCAATCATCAATTTGATATTTCCCATCCAGATATCAGCAACCGTAAGGCCGGCGGCTACGGGGCGGGCGGCGCCAGCCAGTATGAACGCCTGCACCGGGCCCTGGCCCTGGACCGCAAAGCTGCCCTGCGCAGCACCTCCTGGGGTATCGGACAGCTCATGGGGTTTAATGCGGAAATTTCCGGGTATGCGGGGGTGGAGGAAATGGTGACAGCCATGGCCATCTCCGAGAATCATCAGTTGCTCGGCATGGCGGGAGAGATCACCAGCAACAGACTTGACCGCGCCCTGCGCGCCCATGACTGGGCTGCCTTCGCCCGTGGTTACAACGGCCCCGAATATGCGAAAAACAGCTATGATACCCGGCTTGCCGCCGCCTACCAGAAATACACTCTGGGACCGCTGCCGGACCTGGTTGTCCGCGCCGCCCAGATCTATCTCATGTATCTGGGTTATCATCCCGGTTCCGTTGATGGCGTATCAGGCCGCTTTACCCGCTCAGCCTTAAACGAATTTTTGGAACAGCAGGGGCTGCCGCTCACCGCTGAAATCAATGAAGACCAGCTGACGGTACTGCAGCGGGAGGTTGAAAAACTCCCCGCCTGAGGGCGGCTGGCATAAAAAAAACACACCCAGTCGGAATTCAGTCAAGCCGCCTGCCCGCAATGTCTGAAAAAACATTATCCCGGCCTTACCGGTGATTAACACTTGAAAATTATCGGCCAGCGCATTATTTTGCCATTCCGCTCTCAAATCGGCAGCGCCGCTGGGTTTTGTGAAAATGATAGAACCCGGAACAAAAATAAGGGAAGAAAATGAAAAAAAAATCCTTAGGCCTCATATTAACTCTCTTCATCACCCTGGTGTGTTGCGCCGGATGCGGAGGAGATCTGCAAACCAAGGACAACAACCCGGATAAAAAAGCCGAGCCAGGCTCCGGCAAGGCCCATGCGGCCGTGAAAAAAATTATTGAACCCGGCCAACTTATCAGCAAAAGCGAGGCCGAGTCCTTTATCCAAGAAAAGCTTAAAGACGGTCTCTATGCTGAGAAACCGGCGGTGGGCATGAAAAAATGCTTTTACGGGGCCTCCAGCGAAAATCCCGAAACTTTTTTGCAGATCAGCATCCAACAGACACTTTTCATGCCCCAGGCCGCCCTGCAATCAGGCCAGACCCCGAAAGCCATCTTTGCCAATACCAAGAAGATTCTCTCCGACGGCCGCATTGATCTCAATGGGCTCGGCGATGAGGCCTTCATCGGCACCATCGCCCTGCATATCCTCAAAGGCGACTTTTATATCACGATACGCTTAGGCAATCCCAACGGCAAGGAGAACAGAAAGGAGCTTGAAGCAGCCGGCAGAAAGGCTCTGGAGAACCTGGACTCCCTGCTGATATGACCGGCGGGGCCTCCTGACCATTGTCCTGCCAACCGGCACGGCCGGGATCATGAGATGCAGAAATTGTCTCCCTTTGCCCTGGGCTGATGACCATGTTTAACGATCCCGGCTGATCAGCCGTTTAGCTGCACGACCCGCAACAAACCTTTATCACGGCCAGCGCAAGCTGCCCCGCAAGGAGAATTGCCATGCCAGACCCCATCATCCCAAGCAGGCATTATCAGGAACTTGCCAGTCTGTTTCCCGAGGCCATGGCCGCCCTGGAAAATCTCGGTTCAACCCTCCGCAGTTCAGGCCCGCTCGATGAAAAAACAGCGCAGCTGATCCAGCTTGCCGGAGCCGCGGCAGCCCAATCAGAGGGTTCCGTTCATTCCCATACCCGCCGAGCCCTGGAGGCAGGCGCCACCAGGGAGGAGCTCTATCACGCCCTGCTGCTCCTGGTTTCAACGATCGGCTTCCCCCAAGTCGCGGCCGCCTTCTCCTGGAGCAAGGATGTGCTGGACAAGCAGGACGAGATATAGCGACACAACAGCCCGGGTCTGCTTGATCTGCTCTTGCCTCCCCCCGGGGAGGATAGCCGGATTCTCCATCATTTCCCAGCCAGTGCCGCAATTGCCGTTTCAACAGGTTCAGGCAGGCATCTGCCGCAACAAAAAACAGCTGAACCATGGGCATCTCAGACATATCACCTGGGCCTTGGCATCGCTGCCGCCAAGCTGGCACACCGTTTTTTTTGTCAAGGGGCAGGGACGGTTATTGCCCGCCGCTTTCCCTGCCTTGCCAGAACGGTTGAAACAGCCGGAGGTATTGGTTGATCGGAAAGGAATTATGGTTTGAAAATCAATAACAAATCATATACAACAAGATTGAGAGCTGTCCCTGAATAAACTTTTCAGAAACCAGGGAATGGCGATAAATGACAATAAATGACAATGAGGTGATTCGATGAGCATGCTGCAGGAATTCAAGACGTTTGCCATGCGAGGCAATGTGGTCGACATGGCAGTTGGTATCATTATGGGGGGCGCCTTCGGGAAAATCGTTTCCTCCTTTGTCGCCGATGTCATCATGCCGCCCATCGGCTTTCTCGTCGGCGGGGTGAATTTTACCAACCTGGCACTAACCATGAAAGAGGCTTCCGGCGAGGCTGCGGCCGTCACGTTAAATTATGGAAAATTCCTGCAGTCGATTGTGGATTTTCTTATCATTGCCTTTGCCATATTCATGGCTATCAAAATTATGAATTCCTTGAAGAAAAAGGAAGAGCAGGCCCCGGCATCGCCTCCCCCGCCCACAAATGAGGAAACTCTGCTGGCGGAAATCAGAGACCTGCTCAAACAGAAGTAAGAAGGGAAACATGATTGATAACGCCGAGTTACCTGCAGTCAAACAACAGCTCAAGGAACTCATTCAACAGCGCGCCTATAAGAAAAACAGCGTTTTCAAAACACCCTCCGGGGTGGTGAGCACTTTTTTTGATTTCCTGGAGGTTTCCCTCAAGCACAAGGGGATAGAGCTGGCCGGCCAGGTGGTCTACAATGAGATCAAGGATCTGGACATTCATGCTGTCGGCGGCCCCTCCCACGGGATCGTATCCATCCTGTGCCGGGCCGCTTTTCTCAAGGAAATCGGCGTGTTTTACATCCGTGACAGCATCAAGAAAGAGGGCAACATCCATTCCCCCAAGTGGATAGAGTCACGCATCAAGGGCGGCGACCGGGTGGTCATTGTCGGGGATGTGGTTTCCTCCGGCAGCCAGATAATCCGCGCGGTGCAACAGGTCATGCAGCTCGGCGGCGAAATCAGGAAAATCGTCATCATCATCGACAGTCAGGAGGGTGACGGGATCGAAAAAATTCAGCAGTTTCTGCGCACCAACATGCTGGAGGTGCCGGTCAAGGTCCTCTTCACCCGGGATGAACTGACTGCGGGAATCTCTTCCAGCTAGTTCAATTTCATGTTCAAATTTTTCCAGCTCCACGAGTCGGCTATTCTGTGGCTGAGCGGATTGTCCGTGGTCACCTTTATCGGCACCCTGGCCATCATTCCCCTGCTGGTAGCCCGGATTCCCGCCGACTACTTCGCCAACGACAAACGCCGGCAACCACCCTGGGCGGCGCACCATCCCTTTGTCCGGGGAATTCTGCTCTTTGCCAAGAACCTTGCCGGATATGTCTTTATCCTGGCAGGGATTCTCATGCTGGTTCTTCCCGGCCAGGGGCTGCTGACCATTCTCATCGGTCTCATGCTGCTTGACTTTCCGGGAAAGTTCCGGCTGCAAAAATGGCTGGTCACCCGCCCGACCGTGTTAAAATCCGTCAACTGGCTGCGCAAACGCGCCAAACGCACTCCCCTTAATCTTGATTTCTGAAAACCGATGAAAACACTGGCCAGCCGCCGGCAAAGAGTTTTCCGCCAAAATGGCCTCACCTGCCCGCCGCCATGACCCAGGTGAGGCTGCCCAACGGGCATTTACCCGACTGCGGAAGCCCTTTGCCATAAAATCACTCTTACCGTTCAGCTGATATCGCTTGCTTTATCCGGCCAGAGATGATGAGATATCCTTAACAACAAAAGCAGTTTTTCCATGCGGAATGGCAAACGAAACATTTCTTCAACCGGCAGGTGAGTCTCATGAAGTTACTCGTTGTTTACTACTCGATGTATGGCCACATATACAAAATGGCCGAGGCAGCGGCCGAGGGGGCGCGTTCTGTGGCAGGGGTTACAGCCGAGCTGCGCCGGGTGCCTGAAACCCTTCCCCGGGAGGTGCTGGAGAAAATGGGGGCTTGGCAGGCCCAGCAGCAGCAGAGCCACATTCCGGTCTGCACGGTTGAAGAGCTGGGTGCTGCCGATGCCGTTATCTTCGCCACCCCCACCAGATTCGGCAACATGTGCGGCCAGATGCGGCAGTTCCTCGACGCGACAGGCAAACTGTGGCTGTCCGGAGCCCTGGTCGGCAAAGCGGGCAGCGTCATCGCCAGCTCCAATACCCAGCACGGCGGTCAGGAGGCGACTATCTTAAGTTTCCACATCACCCTCCTGCATCAGGGCATGGTAGTGGTGGGGCTGCCGTACACCTTCAAAGGCCAGATGGCCGGGGAAGAGATCAGCGGCTGCTCCCCCTATGGCGCCTCCACCATTGCCGGGCCGGACGGCAGCCGATCGCCCAGCGACAATGAGCTCGCCGGAGCCCGTTTCCAGGGAGCCCATGTTGCGGAAATCGCAAAAAAACTCTGTGCCTGACCGGCAGCTAAGTAAAGAGACCTGATCAGCAAAAGGTGAAAATATGTATGGATATGGAAGTTGCTACTGGGGGCCGGGTAATTGGTTCGGCGGCGGGGCGTTCATGATTCTGCTGGCAATCCTGCTGATCCTGCTTCTCGTATCGATTCTCAGAAATTCCGGCAGGAAATCCCCCGGCCACGATAACGCCCTTGATATCCTGAAGCGCCGCTATGCCGCAGGCGAGATCAACAAGGAACAATTCGACACCATGAAGCGGGATCTGCTGGACTGATCAGCTGCCACCGATAGCCCACCAAGGGGAAGAAAAGCTCTCCGTTGTGGCGAAATCAGCCACCTGATTTCATCTCTCATCTTTACAGCGATTCACTTAATAAATTTTTTACGGGTGCCGTTCACATGAAACTGATTACCTCTCATCTGTTTAATGAACTGCTGGTAAAGGCCGGTTCGACTGCCAGAAAACGGACCAATCACAACATCCATGAATCTGCAGCCGATCCGGTGCAGCGGCTGTTCATCGCCGCAAGACTCGGGTCATATTTCCGCCCCCACCGGCATCCCGGCAAAGGCGAGTTCGCCCTGGTCATTCGCGGCCTTTTTGATGTACTGTTCTTTGACGATGAAAGCCGCCTCACCCAACGGGTCACCATCGGGCCGGGCGCCAATGTGGTTGCCTTTGACCTGCCGCCGAACATCTGGCATACCTGGATGCCCCGGGCTGATGAATCGGTCTTTTTTGAAACAAAGCAGGGCCCGTATGATGCGCAGACAGCAGCTGAATTCGCCCCCTGGTCACCGGCCGAGGACACCCCGGCGGTCAACGCATTTCTGGCCCGCCTGCAAAGGGCCAAGGTCGGCGATTACGTAGCCTGACTGAGTCCTCAGGCCGTCCCTGGCCGGGCATGTTACGGTATCCGTGTCCGTGTTGAAATGGAGAAAAGGCCTGCTCTCGGAAAAACCACCAAGGCAGAAAAACAAAGACTTCGCCTTCGGGCATTGCAATTTCTACAACACGTCCCTCAGCCAGGTGGTTACTTCAGCGGACGTTAGAAAAAAGACCGGACTAAAAAATAGCAGCCCAGACCGGCGATCACCACGCCCGCCCCTTTGCGGAACCACAGACTGCCCTGCCCGAAAAATGAGCTTGCCATCAACCGTTTCACCGTGGCGGTGGAACTTCCTGCCAAGGCAATGGGCAGACAGTGGCCTATGGCAAAAAGCAGGATGAGCAGCACCCCGGTCAGCACCTGTTTCTGCACGGTGATGATGGCCAGGATGGGGGCAATGAAGCCGAAGGTGCAGGAGCCGGAGAGCACCCCGTAGGCCAACCCCAGGACAAAGGCGCCCCCGTGGCCTTTCAACCGCAGCCTGCCCATGGCCCCGCCCGGCAGGGAACAACTTTTGGCAAGCCCCAGCATGTCCACGGCCACCCACAGCAGGATCAGCCCCACCACCATGGTCCAATAGGGACCGACATCGCCCAGCATCCTGCCCACCAGGGCACAGATAATTCCCACCAGGGTGATGGTGAGAAAAAGACCGGCGCTGAACAGCACCGCATACCAGACCGCCTGCCTGCCCCCGATGATCCGGTCCTGCCCGGCCACATAGGCCACCACCAGAGGAATGGAGGCCAGATGGCAGGGACTGAGCAGCACGCTGATCATCCCCCAGACAAAACAACCCAGCGCGGCAATGGCGGTACCACTGGTGATCCATTCATTGACAAGCAGAAAAAAGGAAGCCATTCCTGCTCACCTCTTGTCAGGCTCGGCGACACCCATCTCCTGCAGTTTGGCGGCAATCCCTTTTTCTTCCAGAAAACCCTCGTGCCGGTAAATTTCCTTGCCGTTCTTATCATAGAAAATCTGGGTGGGGATTGAACTGATGCCGAATTTCGCTGACTGGCTTCTGTCCTCCCACACATCGATAAAGACAATGGCGGCCCGGCCCGCATATTCCTTCTGCAGCTTTTCCAGGATGGGCGCCATCATCTTGCACGGAATACACTTGCCGGCCCCGAGATCAACCATGGTCACCATGCCTTTCACCGGGATTTCCTGCTGCGCAGCCCCGGCAAAACCACTCACCAGCAACAGCAACAAGGCACTAACCACACAGACCAGCAACCTGTTTTTCATGTTTTTTTCTCCCTTATTGGGCATGATAACCCTGGTTCACAGTTTCAGGTTTATGATGAAATCGCGGATCTCATCCCGTACGCGGCGGTAATGGCTCAACCCCTCTGCTTCGCTGGCCGCACCGGCGGCAAGCTGCGGCGGGTCATCGAAACCGTGATGCACGACCCTGGTTGGTCCGGGGAAAAACGGGCAGTTTTCATCGGCATGGCCGCATACCGTGATCACCAGGTCAAACGACTGCTGCGGCAGATCCGCCACCAGCTTGGATTTCTGGCTGCTGATGTCCACTCCGGCCTCGGCCATCACCCTGACGGCCAAGGGGTTGAGCCCATGGGTTTCGCTACCGGCGGAGAAGGGGGTGATCTCATCGCCGCGCAGCTGCCTGGCCCATCCTTCCGCCATCTGGCTGCGGCAGGAGTTGCCCGTGCAGAGGAAAAGGATTTTTAATTTTTCCGGCATGATCGCACCATTTTTTCAACGTCCCAACCAGGACAGCACGTCCTTTTTGGACGGCACCTTGCCGGTGCATCTGATCTTGCCGTCAATCACCACGGCCGGGGTGGCAAAAACCCCCAGTTTGGCGATCTCGCTGAAATCGGAAACTTTCTGCACGATAACCCCGATACCCGCCTCTCCCAAGGCCTCATTGACAATTCTTTCCGTTTCATGACATTTCGGACAACCAGGTCCGCATACCTTGATTTCCATGATTTTCTCCTGTTGGGTTAGCCCCAAAAAAAATCGTGTTTAAAAAAAATAAGCCCGCTTCCGCCCGCCAGGCCAATCGCCCCAGACCGGCAAACATCCCGGTTTTTACGTACCACGCAATCAAATCAGCCCGTTGCCAGCAGCACTTCATCCGCCACCCGGCGGACATCGGCCAGGCATCAGCGGCCTTGGGGATTGCTGGCGGTGCAGTGGCAGACCCCGGCCCGGGACGCTGCCGCGATCCGTTCGAGAATGGTCGAACGGCCGTATCTGGCGGCATCCTGCCGGATATCCTCCCTGGTGTAGCCCAGGCAGTAACAGACCAGTTCTTCTGCCTCCGTCATAACAGCCTCCTATATAACCAGATTGAAGAGATAGCCGGTTAACATGATGCCCGCGCCGACCACGGCGATAAAGACAGCGATCAGGGTCGGTTTCAGCACCTTGCGCAGGATCACCATCTCGGGCAGCGACAGGGCGATGACGCTCATCATGAAGGCCAGCACCGTGCCCAGGGCCGCCCCCTTGCTGAGCAGGGCCTGCACCACCGGCACAATGCCCGCGGCATTGGAGTACATGGGGATGCCCACCAGCACGGCCGCGGGCACTGACCACCAGGCATCCTTGCCCATGATGGCGGCCATGAAATTCTCCGGCACATAGCCGTGAATCATGGCCCCGACGGCGATACCGGCCACCACATAGAGCCACACCCTGCCGACGATGTCTTTTACCGCCACGCCGCCCATCCGGATGCGGTCAGACCAGCTGAGTTTCTCTTCCACCATAATCTGCTCGCCCATGCGGATCTCCCGCACCCAGTCTTCAATGTGGTTTTCAAGATTCAGGCGGCCGATGACCCAGCCGGCGACGATGGCCACCGCAAGGCCCGTGGCCATGTAAAGAGCGGCAATCTTCCAGCCCAACAGGCCGTAAAGCAGCACCACGGCGATTTCGTTGACCATGGGGGCGGCGATGAGAAAGGAAAACGTCACCCCCAGGGGTACACCGGCCTGGACAAAGCCGATAAAGAGCGGCACGGCGGAACAGGAACAGAACGGGGTGACGACGCCCAGCAGGGCGGACAGGACATTGCCGGCCGACTCCCGCCTGCCGGCCAGTATCCTGCGGGTCCGCTCCGGGGTGAAAAAGGAACGGATCATGCCCACCACAAAGACGATAAGGGTAAGCAGCAGCATGACCTTGGGGGTGTCATAGACGAAAAACTGGATGGAGGCGCCCAGCTGGCTGCCCTGGTCAAGCTGCAGCAGCTGATAGGCGAAAAAATTGGAAAAAGGCAGCAGCTGGAGGTAAAGGACATACCAGACAGCAATACCGGCAAATCCCAGACTGAGCTGCCAAAAGCTGATCTTCTTCTGCCTGGCCGGGCCGCCCAATGAGCAGAGCCCGCCGTCACAGCCGCAGCTATTTACTTTTTCGGTAGTTTTCATGATGTCTTCTTTTTGCAGCATTGCGATGTAGTCCCTTGAAGCTTCACCGTAGGGGCGGTTCGCGAACCGCCCCTACACACAATCCAACTCGTCTTTTAGTTGTCAATACAAAGCGGTTATTAAGCGGCGCAGCTCCGCTCGCGGTTCAACTGGGGCAACCTGCCGACCATTTCCTGAAACTGAGGATCATGCGCCAGCCATTCCTTGAGATTACCCAGCATCACTGCCGCATACGGAGAATCCCCACCCGTACTCAAGCGGTAGATGATCCATGAACCTTCCTTGCGATAGTCGACCAGCCCGGCCTCTTCCAGAATTTTGAGATGCTTGGAGACAGTGGGCTGCGCCAGGCCGAGGAGCTGGCGCAGCTCGCAGACACAGAGCTCTTTCACCCCAAGAATTTTAATGATCTTCACCCGGCTGGGATCGGACAGGGCCTTCATCACGCGGACAAATCGTTTCATGCGCTCCTCCTGTTTATTATCATATTGCCATATGGCTATATGTATATCAATGTTAAATTTCTGTCAAGGGACGATGGAAATTTTCATGGGCGTGAAATCGGCTTGACACATATCCGCCTATGCGGATATACAGTAAACATTATGCAAAACACTGCCAAACTTTTTAAAGCCCTGTCCGAGGACGTGCGGTTACGGATTCTGGGTCTGTTGCTCCAGGGCGAGCTGTGCGTCTGCGATCTGATGGCGGTGCTCGACCTTCCCCAGTCGACCATCTCCCGGCATCTCTCCTACCTGGCCAACGCAGGCTGGCTTGCCGGAGAACGGCGGGGGGTCTGGATGTATTACCGGTTGCGCGACCAGGGCGGGAACCTCCAGCAGGATCTCCTGGCTGTGCTCGGCAAACACCTGAGGGAGCTTCCCGCTGTTGCCCAGGACCATGCAAGGCTGGAACAATATCTGAAAATAAAAAAACCGTCGGCCTGCGGCTGAAAATTTACCCCAGCGAGCACAGAGCTCACGAAGACCCCATGCTGTAAAAAAATAAAGTTTCTGTGATCTCCGCGTGCTCGGCGGTTGAAAATTGGAGTTTATCACCATGAAACAACCCCAGAAAAAACTTTCCTTTCTCGATCGTTTTCTCACCTTCTGGATCTTCCTGGACATGTTTACCGGCGTGCTCGGGGGCTATCTCTATCCGCCCGTCCGCGACATCATCAATTCCTTCCAGGTGGGCACCACCAATATCCCCATCGCCATCGGCCTGATCCTCATGATGTATCCGCCCCTGGCCAAGGTGCGCTATGAGAAGCTGCACGAGGTCTTCCGTAATGGGAAAGTGCTGCTGCTTTCGCTGGTGCAGAACTGGATCATCGGCCCCATCCTCATGTTCGGACTGGCCATCGCCTTTCTCTCCGGCCGGCACGAGTATATGGTGGGCCTCATTCTCATCGGCCTGGCGCGCTGCATCGCCATGGTCATTGTCTGGAACGACCTGGCCGAGGGCGACCGGGAATACTGCGCCGGACTGGTGGCCTTTAACTCCATCTTCCAGGTACTCTTCTTTTCGCTGTACGCCTGGATATTCATTACCATCCTGCCCAAATGGTTCGGCATTGCCGGGGCGGTGGTGGATATTTCCATGGCCGAGATCGCCAAATCGGTTTTCATCTATCTGGGCATCCCGTTTATCGCCGGTATACTGACCAGATTTATCGGCGTGAAAGCCAAAGGGGAAGCCTGGTACCAGGAGAAGCTCCTGCCGAAAATCAGCCCCCTGACCCTGATCTTCCTGCTCTTCACCATCCTGGTCATGTTTTCGCTTAAGGGTGAATACATCGTGCAGCTGCCCTTTGACGTGGTGCGCATCGCCATCCCGCTCACCATCTATTTCCTGGTGATGTTCCTGGTTTCTTTTTTCATGTCCATGAAAGTCGGGGCCACCTATGAACAGTCAGCCACCCTCTCCTTTACCGCCGCCTCCAACAATTTCGAACTGGCCATTGCCGTGGCCATCGCCGTATTCGGCATCGACTCGGGCCAGGCCTTTGCCGCGGTGATCGGCCCCCTGGTCGAGGTGCCGGTGCTGATCTCGCTGGTTAACGTGGCCTTCTGGTTCAAGAGAAAATATTTTCCCTATGCCAAGGAAACTCCCACCGGGGTCTGCCATGTCAGCTGCAAGCCATGAAGCGGCTTCTCAGATGAGCAGAAGACAGGGGAACGTTTTATTCTGTCTCCTGCCTTCTGGCTGCTGAATCCCCTGGAGAGAGAAAAACCGGCGACAGGCATCTGCTGCCGAGGAGGTACAATGACCACATCAGATCATGACGAAATTCGCGGAGCGGTCCGGAAGAACTACGGCAAAATCGCCACCGCCACCGGCTGCGGGTGCTCTTCCGCCACCTGTTGCGCAGCGCCGGCCGGAGCCACTGCCGTGGATATTTCCCTGCAGCTCGGCTACTCCGATGCTGAGGTGACCGGGGTGCCGGAAGGGGCAAACATGGGGCTGGGATGCGGCAATCCGCAGGCCATCGCGGCGCTGGCGCCCGGCGAAACCGTGCTTGACCTTGGCAGCGGCGGAGGTTTTGATTGCTTTCTGGCGGCGCGGGCAGTTGGCGAAACGGGACAGGTGATCGGCGTTGACATGACTCCGGAGATGATTACCAAATCACGGCAAAATGCCGGAAAGGCAGGTTTTGCCAACGTCGATTTCCGGCTGGGAGAACTGGAGAATCTGCCGGTGGCCGACGGGATGGTCGATGTGATCATCTCAAACTGCGTGATCAACCTCTCGCCGGAAAAGCAGCGGGTTTTCAGGGAGGCCTTCCGGGTCCTGAAACCGGGCGGCAGACTGGCGGTGTCCGATGTGGTCAGAACCGCCGAGATGCCGGACAGCGTGAAAAAGAACCTGGCCATGTACACCGGCTGCATTGCCGGCGCCTCTTCGCTGCCGGAACTTGAAGCAATGCTGCACAGCGCTGGTTTCGCGGACATCCGGATCAAACCGAAGAACGAAAGCCGGGCCTTTATCCGTGACTGGGCGCCCGGCACCGATATCGAGAATTATATCGTTTCCGCTATTATTGAAGCGATCAAGCCGGGAGAATGACTTTTCTTGCAGTTTTCAAGTTGTCAGGTTACCATTGGCTGCACAGCAGACCCGGCAGCGATTGTGCATGCTAATTTCGACCCTTGCCCCCCTGCTGCTGCTTTCCCCGCTTTCCATGGAGCTTGCAACAGACAAAGGCCTTGCTTGACATCAGCCATATTTCCTATCAGGCCGGCACTGCCCGCATCCTCGAGGCATTCTGCGCTGATTTGTGAAATTAATCAAAACAGGGCCTGGACAAACCGCCGCGGGCGGTGTATAGCCTGCCATCCGGCGGCAAAGGGTTAGAACGTTTTTTTTACCATGTTATTGATAGCCAAGAATTAACTATTGCAGAGGATGCAGCAATGATAAGAAGGATCAGCAGCGCCTATGCCGGCGGGCTTGTCGGCGCGCTGGTGGACAGTTTCAATATCTGGATGCTGGGCAAAATCGGCTTCACCGCCTGGATCGGGGTGGGCCTGCGCCCGGAATTCAGACCGGCGTGGCTCTATCCGCGCCTGGTCTGGGGCGGCATCTGGGGTCTTCTCCTGCTGCTGCCGATCATGAAAAGCCGACCCATCCTGCGGGGCATATTCATCAGTCTGGCGCCCACCGCCATGGTTTTCCTGGTCATGTTCCCGGAGATGGGCAAAGGAATCTTCGGTCTCGGCTTCGGCCTCCTCACCCCAGTCCTGGTCCTGGCCCTGAACTTTATCTGGGGGCTCGTGGCGGCCTGCTGGTACGAATACGGGCGCTGACCGCAGAAAGAGATTTTTTGGATAAAGCATAGCTCAACAGACACCCTCAGCAATGAAAAAGATATTTTCCCACCCATTCATAGTGATCGCCCTTCTCGCCCTTACGAGCTGCGCAACCTCCATTACCAAGCTCAACACCTCCGGCCCGTACACTTACAAAATCAATACCCTGGGGGTCTCAAAGGATATTCAGGCCGAGACCATCAACACGGCCACCAATCTCTGCCGCACCATGAATAAGGATTACCGATTTATCAAAAACACCATTTTACCCAAGTCCCTCATGGGCCTGGACCTGATTTCCTATGACCTGATTTTCAGCTGTGTGGACCCTGGCAGCGCCCAACCAGCCCCCCCGGAGGCGGCAACAAGCCCTGCACAAGAAAGCGCCCCGGAGACCACCGCCGAGGAGGCGGCGGCAAAAGAAAAACAACTGGCGGCAACCGCAGCCGCCTCCGCCAAAAAGAAAAAAACCGGAATAACGGGGGACAGTCCCGACGAACCGGAGAGCCTGGGAGGGCCAGCGCCGGCCAAGGAACCCGAGCCGGAAAAAGAGGAGGGTGACATCATCGAAGAACCGATTGTCGAATAGACCCGCCTCCCGGAAAACAGCCCTGCCTGAGCGCCTCCTGCCAGTTTTTCACCGCTGCATGATCTCCATGTCCCAAAACCCCGCCCTTCCCTGACTGACACATTATACTGAAAACCCACAATTTTACCGGGTTAGACAATATCTTTTGCTTTTATAGGCAAATATACCTATACTGTACCCAGAGACAATACATCAGGCTCACCGTATGATCACCATGATGCTGACTTTTCCCCATGCATCCGCCGCCTTGTGATGGAGGGTTTTGTGAAACTGCATCTGCGCATGAAAGTAATGTTTATCCCTCTGGGTCTGGTTTTTTTATCAACCGGTCTGCTCATGGCCATGACCATTCTGATTCAAAAGCATTTATGGCAGGATATGGGGGAAGGGTCTCTGGCCCAGCCGCAAATCTTGGTGGAAGGGCTGAAAAGATTCTGGCAGCACGACGCGATTGAAATCGGCTGTATCCTGTTTTTAATTATTGCCGCAACTTTTATTTCAACCCATTTTCTCATCAATCGCCTGCTGGCAAATTCCCTCAGCCGGATCGTGGCAAGCATCAGATCAATCGCCCATGGCAATTACAATTACTCTCCCCCCTCCAGCGAAGTAAAGGAACTGCGCGCCATCGTCAGCGAAGTCCAGGAACTGGCCCGCAAACTCGAGGAGCGTGACAGACGGATCAAGCAGGAAATCGCCGAACGCAGCCAGACCGAAAAGGAACTGCGTACCGCCAAGGATGAATGGGAAAAAACCTTTCATGCCATTAACGATGTTGTCTGTATCCAGAACACGGACATGAAAATTCTGCGGGTCAATCAGGCCGTCACCACCCTGTTTGGTCTCGAGCAGCAGGATGTGGTGGGGAAACACTGTTATGAAATTTTCCGGGGGGGATTGGGCGTCTGCCCGGGTTGCCCCACCCTGGCGGCGATCAAGGACCTGAAAACGCACCGCAGCATCATGCACCACGAGGCCCAGGGCAAAATTTTTGAGGTTTCCGTCTCACCGGTGGTCAACGCGGAAAACAAACTCGAAGGCATTGTCCATATCGCCAAAGACATCACGGAACAGCGGAGGATTGAAACAAGGATAAGTCATTCCCATAAGATGGAGGCCATCGGCACCCTGGCGGGCGGCATCGCCCATGATTTCAACAATATCCTTTCGGCAATCCTGGGATACGGCGAACTGGCCAAAATGCGGGTCCCGGCAAACAGTGCGGCCAGGGAAGACATCAAAGGGGTTATTCAGGCCGGCCACCGGGCCAGGGAACTGGTGAATCAGATCCTGGCCTTCAGCCGCAAGACCGACAACTCACTCATCCCGGTGCACATCCAGTCCGTGGTCAAAGAGGCAATGAAGCTTCTCCGGGCGTCAATCCCGGCCAACATTGAGTTTCAAATGCGTTTTAACGCCCAGTACTGCAATATTCTGGCTGACCCCTCCCATGTGCATCAGGTCATTATGAATCTGGCCACCAATGCCTACCATGCCATGCAGGAAAAAGGCGGCACCTTAAGCGTGTCACTGAAAAAAACCGGCCTCATGAACCATGCCATCCCTTATTTAAAGGAAGGTCTCTATATTGAGCTGGAAATAAGCGATACCGGGCACGGCATTCCGCCTGAAATAAGGGAGAAGATATTTGATCCCTATTTCACCACTAAAGAACTGGGCAAGGGAACAGGCCTGGGACTGTCCGTGGTCCACGGCATCGTCAAAAGCTATGGCGGCGCGATCACGGTTGACAGCCAGGTGGGGAAAGGCAGCACCTTCAAAATATATTTCCCGATCATTGATATGCACCCCGCCGAACAACGGGTCGTTGACGTGGAGGAACTTTATCAAACCGGCACGGAGCGGATCATGTTTGTCGAAGATGAACCCGCCATTCTGATGTACAGCAAGAAGACCCTGGAGGCCTTCGGTTATCAGGTCTCCTCCTTTACCAACGGCAACGACGCCTGGCAGGCATTCAACAGCCATCCGGACGATTTTGATCTGATCATTACCGACATGGCCATGCCGAACATGACAGGCATGGAACTCACCCGGATGATCCTGCAGCTCAGACCGGCTTTGCCGGTCATCCTCTATACGGGACACAGTGAAATCATCACCAAGGAAAAGGCCAAGGCGTCCGGCGTCAGCAATTTCCTGTTAAAACCGGTGACGCCGGGCGAGCTGTTGAAAACAATCCGTAATCTGCTGGATAAAAGGGCGGCAATCAGTCTGTCCGGCGAGTGGAGCGACAGGCAAACAGCCGCTTTAGCGCTGCAATCCCCCTGCCTGTGCGGCCATGCCGTCCAGCCGCCGGCAAAGGGACAGAGAGTTTTGAGTCTGTAGTCTATAGCTGTTTAGGTGTTTAGGTATTTAGCTAAACAGCTACAGACTATCAACCTGAATGGCTGAATCATACCTGAATAGCTGAATCACCCTTCCACCGGCGGGCCGATCATGGTGGTAAACCGCTCCATGACCCAGCCGTACTGTCCGTTGGGCAACTGCACATAATACCAGCCGTCGGATGTGCCATAAACCGTCAGCACCGTGCCCTGCGGCAGCTCATAAACAACGGGATGCCTTCTTCCCGGACCGGAGCGCACATTCAGTCTGCTGGTGATGACGGAGACACTGCCATAGATCTGCGGCGGTGGCGGCTGCATGGCAACTTCTGCCGGCGGGGCGACCACCATATATCCCTGGGGAACCTGGCGGTAGTACGTATCGCCAAAGCTAAAATAGATTCCCCCGCCAATGGACACCCTTGAATGCCCCAGAGGCAGGCTGGCGACAATGGCGCCCACCGGGCCCGAGACGACCACATATCCGCTTGGGCCGGGGCTGTAAAAAATACCATCCCAGAAATAATAAGGCGACCTGTCTACATAAACGGTTCGGTAGCCGCGGGGCAGTTTGGCGAACACATGACCATGCCGGAAGGGAGGCCCCATATGCCCCCGGCCCCGCCGGTGATCGGCGCCGGCCTGGTCCGCCGGGACGAGTGAAAAAAGAAAAAGCCCCAGGAGAAGGGCGACGAATTTCTGCTTTGCCGTGATATTTTTGTTCTTCATGGTTTCCTCATCATCTCAGCTGGTTCATTGCGCTATTCATTTTATGGCAATAATGTTTGCGCATTATTGCCATAAACGGCACTGACGGGCAAAGAGTTTCATACCAGACTGAAATTTTCCTTTTCCCGTGCCAGCCAAGCCCGGTAAAATGCAGAGGGACGGGATAAGTCAATTTCCGTCATGGGTCGACTTGGGCGTGAGGGGAAAAGAGCCGGGGCAAAGAGGGATTTCCTGGCAGCATTACTGTTCAAATTCCGCATCAGGAGGGGGCGGCGGCCGGTGTCCGTCCCCAGGCGCGCCATGGCATTTGAACTCCTCTTTCTGTTCATCGGTGAGTACGGTCTGCAGCTTCGCAAAGAAATCGTCCCTGGCCATATGG
>JALNXE010000061.1 GCA_023230525.1 Desulfobulbaceae bacterium | reverse complement strand
TGACATCAGGGAACTGCGGGAGAAGCTGGGACAGAAACCGGTCTACAAACTGGTTGATACCTGTGCCGCTGAATTCGAGGCCTATACCCCCTACTATTACTCAACCTACGAGGTGGAGGATGAATCCCGCAAGACGGACCGGCGCAAGATCATGATTCTGGGCGGCGGTCCCAACAGGATCGGCCAGGGCATTGAGTTTGACTACTGCTGCGTCCACGCCTCTTTTGCCCTGAAAGAAATGGGCATTGAGAGTATCATGGTGAACTCCAATCCGGAAACGGTGAGCACCGACTACGACACCTCGGACAAACTTTACTTTGAACCTTTGACCTGTGAAGATGTCCTAAACATTATTGAAAACGAAAAACCTGATGGGGTTATCGTCCAGTTCGGCGGGCAGACGCCCCTCAATCTTGCCGTGCCGCTGGCCAGGAAGAATGTCCCCATCATCGGCACCTCGCCCGACTCCATTGACCGGGCTGAAGACCGGGAGCGCTTTCAGAAGTTCCTGCAGAAACTCAACCTGATCCAGCCGGCCAACGGCACGGCGCGCACCACGGAGAACGCCCTGCGGATTGCCCGGGAAATCGGCTACCCGGTGGTGGTCAGGCCCTCTTACGTACTGGGGGGCAGGGCCATGCGCATCGTTTATAATGAAAAGAATCTGAAGCAGTATATGGCCACAGCCTTTGATGTCTCCTCCGAGCATCCTATTCTGATAGATAAATTTCTGAAAGAGGCCATCGAGATTGATGTGGACGCCATTTCGGATGGGGAAAACACCATCATCGGCGGCATCATGCAGCACATCGAAGAAGCGGGTATTCATTCCGGCGATTCGGCCTGCGTGCTGCCCCCCCACAGCCTGTCGCCCGGCCTCATCGAACAGATCCATGAGGCGACCAAGGCCATGGCCACGGAATTGAAGGTTATCGGCCTGATGAACATCCAGTATGCGGTGAAGGACAAAATCCTCTACGTACTGGAGGTCAACCCCCGGGCCTCCCGCACCATTCCTTTTGTCAGCAAGGCCACCGGCGTTCCCCTGGCCAAACTGGCCACCAAGGTCATGCTGGGCATGAAACTGCCGGAACTCGGGCTGACCAAAGAGGTGGCAATTCCCCATTATGCGGTGAAAGAGGCGGTCTTCCCCTTTGACCGCTTTGACAACGTTGACACCCTGCTGGGGCCCGAGATGAAATCCACCGGCGAGGTGATGGGCATAGATGAATCACTGGGACTGGCCTTTGCCAAATCCCAGTTTGCCGCGGGACAGCCCATTCCCCTGGAGGGCACCGTGCTCTTCAGCATGAGAGGGGAAGACAAGGCCGTTATCCTGCCTGTTGCCGAAAAACTGCACAAGCTCGGCTTTAATATCATGGGCACCCGGGGTACTGCGGCCTTCCTGAGCAGCAATGGAGTTCCCTGCACCAGAATCAACAAGGTTTCCGAGGGACGGCCCCACATTCTGGATAAAATTCAGGACCAGGAAATCCAGTGGATCGTCAACACCTCCAGAGGGACAAGGACCACTGAGGATTCGTACACCATCCGCCGGGCGGCGCTGAACTACCACCTGCCCTACACCACGACAACGGCCGGTGCCGAATTCATGGCCATGGCCATTGCCACCCTCAAGCAGCAATCCATGGAGGTCAAATCGGTCCAGGAGTACTTTGGCGCCCCAAGCCAATCGTGAAGTTTTTATACGCTATTGTGACGGTTTTCCACTATTACGGCTGGACTTTACAACATCAAGTACTTAATGTTAACCTTGCCTTTCCGGATACAACCCATCTGGCCAGGCTGTTATTGTTTAAACTTAACCAAAAAAAGATGACTTCAGACAAAATCCCGGCGCCGAATTTCCGTGACGATAAATCAGTTAGTTATCTTGCGCTGTACGGCGGTCGAGAGATTTTTTTACGAGCCAGTCAAAAAAGAGATCAACACTTTTTAAATTTTCTTTACGGGGTTCTTTCTTGAATAATTTTTACAAAAATTTATCCATGTGGCTGGTGATCGGCTTGACCATGATCCTGCTTTTCAATATGTTCAATCATCCACAGACCGGAGTGGTGGAGATGAGCTACAGCGACTTCATGTCCGCCGTCTCCTCGAACGGTATTACTCAGGTTACCATCCAGGGTGATGAGATATCCGGCATCAGCGGTGGAAAGCATTTCCGGGTCATTACCCCGGCCTCGGATCCGGAACTCATTCCGCAGCTCAGAAAGGCCGGCGTTAATATCACGGTGAAAGCGAAAGAGGAGACCCCATGGTATATCACCATTCTCGTTTCCTGGTTTCCCATGCTTCTCCTCATCGGCGTCTGGATCTTTTTCATGCGCCAGATGCAGATGGGCGGCGGCAAGGCCATGAGTTTCGGCCGCAGCAAACACCGGATGCTGGAAAGCGGTACAGCCAAGGTAACCTTCAAGGATGTGGCCGGCATCGATGAGGCCAAGGAAGAACTCTCCGAAATTATCGATTTTCTCCGCGAGCCCAAAAAATTTACCCGCCTGGGCGGCCGTATTCCCAAGGGCGTGCTGCTGGCAGGTCCTCCGGGCACCGGCAAAACCCTGCTCGCCAAGGCCATTGCCGGCGAGGCAGAGGTGCCTTTTTTTTCCATCAGCGGTTCGGATTTTGTGGAAATGTTTGTCGGGGTCGGCGCCTCGAGGGTAAGGGATCTCTTTACCCAGGGCAAGAAAAACGCCCCCTGCATCATTTTTATTGATGAGATCGACGCGGTGGGCCGCCACCGCGGGGCAGGCCTCGGGGGCGGACATGACGAAAGGGAGCAGACCCTCAATCAGCTGTTGGTGGAGATGGATGGCTTTGAATCAAACGAGGGAGTCATTATCATTTCAGCCACCAACCGCCCCGATGTGCTTGACCCGGCTCTGCTCCGGGCAGGACGCTTTGACCGGCAGGTGGTGGTTCCCATCCCCGATGTGGGCGGCCGGGAAAAAATCCTGATCGTCCATGGCAAAAAGGTGCCGGTGGCCGCCGATGTCGACTGGCGGGTTATTGCCCGCGGCACTCCGGGTTTTTCCGGCGCCGATCTGGAAAACCTGGTCAACGAGGCCGCCCTGCTTGCCGCCCGGTTTAATGAAGAGAAGGTCAACATGGATCATCTGGAACGGGCCAAAGACAAGGTGATGATGGGGGCGGAACGGCGCAGCATGATCATCACGGACAAGGAAAAGAAGATCACCGCCTTCCATGAGGCGGGCCACGCCCTGATCGCTAAACTGCTGCCGGGCACCGATCCCCTGCACAAGGTCACCATCATCCCCAGGGGGCGGGCTCTGGGCCTGACCCAGCAGTTGCCCACGGTGGAACAGTACACCCATGCCAAATCATACCTGCTCAACAACCTCTGCATTCTGCTGGGCGGCAGGGTGGCGGAAGAACTGACTTTCGGTGAAATCACCACCGGCTCCGGCAATGACATTGAACGGGCGACCACCATGGCCCGCAAGATGGTCTGCGAATGGGGCATGAGTGAGGAACTGGGCCCCTTGACTTTCGGCAAGAAGGAAGAGCAGATCTTCCTGGGACGGGAAATCGCCCAGCACCGCGATTTCAGCGAGGAAACCGCCATCAAGATTGATGGGGCGGTGAAAAGACTTATCCTGGAGGCCAATGAAAAGGCCATCAAACTGCTCCGGGAAAATATCGAATCGCTGAAGGCCATTGCCAATGCCCTGCTTGACCGGGAAACCCTGACCCTGGATGATATTGAAAAGCTGATAAGCGGCCAGGGCCTGGAGCCGAAACCCGCGGTGAAAACCCAACCCACTGAGCCGCAGGCGAGTGCCGCACCAGAGCCAACCCCGCAACAGCCAAAGCCGGAGCCGCAAGTCCCGCCGCCCCCTGCGCCCGCACAGTCCACCGGACAGGCAGAGGTTTGACCGCCTCCGGTAACCGCCGCAGATTAACTGATGAAAATGCTTACCCGGGATCGTGTTTTGAACTTCTTTGACAAGGTCCAGGTCATGGGCATTGTCAACATCACCCCGGACTCGTTTTCCGATGGCGGCAAGGTACGTGATGAAAACACCCTGCTGGCCATGGTCGATCACATGGTGGACAGCGGGGCGGATATCATCGATATCGGCGGGGAGTCCACCCGGCCCTTTGCCCCCCCGGTTACCCTGCAGGAAGAACTCGACCGGGTCATTCCGGCAATCCGCGCCATCAGATGCCGCCACCAGATCCCCATCTCCATCGACACAACCAAGGCTGAAGTGGCCAGGCGCGCCATTGAGGCAGGGGCCGACATCATTAATGACATCAGCGCCCTCAACCACGATCCCACCATGGTTGCCGTGGCAGCGGAACATCAGGTGCCGATCATCCTCATGCACATGCAGGGAACCCCGCGCAGTATGCAGATCAATCCCACTTACAATGATGTGGTTGCCGACATCCGCGAGGCTCTGGCTGAGCGCATCCAATGGGCGGAAAACCACGGGGTCGCCCGCGACAGAATCATCATTGATCCGGGCCTGGGCTTCGGCAAGACGGCAAGCCATAACCTGACCATCCTGCGGGAACTCAAACAGTTCACCACCCTGGGCTGCCCCGTACTGATCGGCCATTCCCGCAAATCGTTCATCGGCAAAATCCTGGCAATCGACGATCCCGCCGGCCGCGATGAGGCAACCGCCGTCATCTCCGCCCTCTGCGCCTGGAACGGGGCAGCCATTATCAGGGTGCATGATGTGGCGAGAACCGTTTTAGCCGTGAAAATCGCCTGCGCTATCGGCCAAACGGCAGCCGGTCAATAACAGGCTGCCATCATATCCATGCGTGAAAAAATTCTCAGATATCAGACCTACAATAAAAGCCGCAAAATAAAGGCTATCAACTTTCAGCCAACCAGGGCGGCCCTGCTTTTTAAGATCATCCCCTACCTTCTGCACTGCAATTATCCCGATCTGCCCGGTTATGTGGATGATCCCGAATGCCCGTTCGGCATCTACCGCTTCCTGCCGGACGAAATCGTCGGCAGTGAGCTGTTCCGCCACTATTTCCCGGATTCCACCGCGCGAAACTCTCAAACGGCTTCCCCTTACCCGCGCAATCCCTGCATCCATTCGCTCAAAACCATCGGCAGTATCGGCACCATCGCCCAGTCGGAAAAATCGGATTGTGATTTCTGGGTGAGCATCCGTCAGGAAGAAATTGGCGCAAAAGGGGTTGGCCTGCTTGAGGGAAAATGCAAGAAAATCGAGAAATGGGCCTTGGAAAACGGGGTTGAGGTCTATTTCTTTTTGATGGACATCGACCAGACCAGGGAAAACAAATTTTCATCCGCCGCCGAAGAGGAATCCGCGGGTTCGGCCCTGAAACTCCTGCTCAAGGACGAACTGTTCCGCACCCATATCCTGGTTGCCGGCAAAATGCTGCTCTGGTGGCTGATCCCGCCCGGCCTGACCGAGCAAGGCTATCGTGACTATGTGGAGCAGCTGGTCAAAAAACGGGAGCTTAACCTGGATAATTTTGTTGACCTGGGCTACCTCTCCGACATCCCCAAGGCGGAAATATTCGGGGCCTGCCTCTGGCAGCTCAATAAGGCCCTGGACAGCCCTTTCAAGTCAGTCATAAAATTCGCCTATCTGGAACTCCTGCTCAAGCACCGGACCAGCATTCTGCCGCTTTTTTCCACCAAGATACAATGCCTGGTGACCTTTCCCGAACGGCTGCCGGAAAACGAGATCAAGCTCCCCCTTAACCACATTGACCCTTACCTGCTGCTGGCCAAGGAACTGGTGGCATTCTACCAGCAGAATAAAATCAAGGACGAGGATGATCTCATCAGGCAATGTCTCTTTTTCAAGACCCTGGAGGGCACCAAGTCTGAAAAGGATGACAAACATCTGCAAACCACCCTGGCCCTGATGGAAAAATGGGATCTGCTGCCGCCCAATTATGAGCAGCTGATCAAGCTGCAGCACTGGAACTATAAGGATCTGCTGGCTCTCGGCTCCCGGGTGCACGCCTACCTGCTTGACACGTACAACCGGTTGCGCTGGCTGCGCAAATCATTCCAGGACGAAACAGGCCGGACCATCAGCGACCGGGACCTTTCCATTCTGGGTAAAAAGCTCTTCAGTTTCTACGATGTCAAACCGGATAAGATTCCCTACCTGCATACCCTTTCCCGCCAGTCCATCCATCAGTCCGACCTCACTTTTCACGTCAGCCGGTACGAGGGGGAGGTTTATTACTATGTTTTCCAGGGAATCCATGAGGTGGAATCGATCAGAAATAACCCGCAGGCCTTGATCAAACGGGAAACCGATCCGATTTTTCTGGTGATCTGGCTGGTGATCAACGGCATCCTGCAGCGGAAGACAAACATTCACCTGACCAAAAACTTTCTGTCCGTCAACCTGTCCGACCTGCAGCATCTGGCTGACATGATCCTCAAAACCTTCCCCCTGTTCAATTTTTCCCAGATTACGGCCGGAGAACTGCTCAGCCAGGAAAAGGTCACCATGGCCCTGATCATCGTCAATTTTGAAAATGAGCAGGTAAAGGGCTCGCCGACCCTGAAATCGGCCATCATTACGGTCAACAATTACGGCGAATATTTTCTCCACCATTATACCACCCTGGTGCAGTTGAAAAACGCCATGCGCCTGCTGCTGACCAAACATTTCGTCAGCCGCTGGAACCATAACCTGGAAATGTACATCCCGGAACAGCCGGAAAAATATTATATCCAGAGCCTGCTGGAGAAGTGAGGAGTGAGGAGTGAGGAGTGAGGAGTGAGGAAGAATAACGGAACAGGGAAGTAAGGCAAGGGAAAAGATACGGACATGAAAATCACCTTCTACCATTCGGTTCTCTGCCCCCGCTGCCTGCTGGTGGGACGTGTGCTGAAAAGACTGCAGCAGGAGTACCCGGACCTGACGGTGGAAAAAGTCGAGGTGGCCACCCGGCCGTTGGAAAGTCTGCGCAAGGGGGTGCGGATCATCCCGACCCTCACGGCCCAAGGCCGGCAACTTGCGGGCATCATTTTGACACCAACCGCGGTGCGGGAGTTCATTGCCGGGATATACGGGGGGCAGGCCCGCCCCCGCTAGACATTACGGGCAGGCGGGCAGATAGATGTGAAAAGTGGCACCATTACCGTTTTCCGATTCCACGGTAATGGTGCCGTCATGTTTTCTCATGATGGAGTAGCAGATGGCCAGGCCGAAACCCGTTCCCCGCTGGCTGGCCATCCTTTTGGTGGTGAAATAAGGGTCAAATATTTTCGCCAGATTTTCCTGGGGAATGCCCACCCCCTGATCGGTGATGGAGATGCGCAGATAGGCGCCAGGGGCGATATCAAGGCCGTTGTGTGCGGTGATCTGCTGATTTCCCCCCCGAACCCACACCACTCCTCCGTTCACCATGGCCTCCCTGGCATTCACCACCACATTGTTAATGACCTGCTGCATCTGCCCGGCATCAATGAGCACATCGTAAATATCGTCGCTAAACGCAAACTCGTATTCAAGGCCTGAACCCCGCAAGGCGGTTTCCACGGATTGTTTCAGCAGCTCCTTGATGTTGACACATTTTTTAAGCGGGGAGCCCCCTTCGGCAAAGGTGATGAACTTGCCGGTCAATTCCTTGCCCTGCAGACAGGTCTGCCTGGCTTCCTCCAGAATCCCCACCTGCTCGTTTTCCGGCGGCAAAGCACTTTTAACCAGGGTGATGACTGCCAGCAGCCCGGTTAATATGTTATTGAAATCATGGGCAATGCCGCCGGCCAGAATGCCGATGGCCTCAAGCTTCTGGGCCTTCTGCAGTTCAATCTCCAGTTTACGGCGTTCGGTGATATCGCGAAAGATGCCGCGGATGGCAACCGGCTTGCCGTCCACGAACTTGCAATTGCATTTGCCCTCAACCAGTATTTTCCGGCCGTCTCTGGCAACAAACTCGGTTTCGATCTTATCCACCTCCTGGCCGGACAGCAGCGCCTCGAAACTCTCCAGGCAGTGAGCATGACAATCAGGATGAATAACCTCAAACATGGGAAAGCCGGGAACCTCTTTTTTGGCAAAGCCCAGATTTTCCCGCCAGGCCCGGTTCGCATAGATGGTCCTGCCATCAGGGGAGATACTCTGGATCATATCCCGGCAGTTATCAAAAAGATCACTGAACAGCTCTTCCCGTTCCCGCATGGCCTGTTCCGCCCGCTGCCGTTCCTCCATCTGTTTCTGCAGCTCGGCATTGGCAATTTCCAGCTCCCTGGTCCGTCTGTCCCATCCTTCCTTCATCCTGCCGATGAAAAAGGCGGCCAGAATCCAGCTGAGGATATCCAGGCCATGGAGATAAGGATTCTCACCATGCCAGCCCGTCTCGAAAAAAAGGGTATGAATCAGAATGGCAAGCAGGCCGCCGGCAATGGCGTATCGGAGGCTTATACTTAAAGGCATATGACCGTCACGGGAAAAGAGGGGGAAAACGGTTTCACTATCCGTTCGTTATTTTTATAGAATGGCATCTTCCGCAGCAATGTCAAGGGGTAATGGGCCGGACATTTCCTCCCTGACTTCCGCCAGCCAGGCCTTGACGGCCTGCTCCAGATAGCGGTGATACCTATCCACCCCGCCCAGACCCCGGCAGCGAAAGCAGAAATTGATCTCGAGAAACAGAGGGATCTGATTGATATCTCCGTCAGCAAAAAGAAAATCAAAGCCGGCCAGATTGATGCCTGTTGCCCCACAGAAATCCCGCAGCACGGCCACCGCCTGTTGCTGCAGATGGGGCAACGATTCATGATCGATGAATGCCCCCCTGGCCAGATTGGTGTAAAATCCGCCGCCGGCAACACAGCGCCAGTAGGGATAAAAATCCCTGCCGATCACCACCACCCGCAAACTGCGGCCGCCCGTGGCAATGTATTGCTGCACAAGGAAACCCCGTTTGCCCTGCTGTTCATAGCCAGCCGCCAGCACCAGACATTGGTGCAGCTCAGCGGCGGACCGGATGAGAAAAACGTTGTTTCCCTCTCCACCCCAGCCGAATTTGAAGACAAAGGGGTAGGAAAAGGGCAGCGATATGCCGGAATAGTGACTGACGCACAGGAATGCCAGGGTCTGCGGGTGCGGCACGCCCATTTTCTGGAACAGGGCGGCCTGCCCTGTTTTAGCGGGAAAGGCGAAAAAGACGTCATAATTGGGAAAGACGTGCCGGCAGGCCCGCCTGGCGGCAAAATAAAGACTTTCCCGGCAGCCCTGGGGCAGGATAATGGCATCCGCCTGAGCCATGGCGCGGATATCCTCGGCGGACGGCACCTCACCCCGCAGGATCCGGTTATTGTCCGTCTCAAGGCAGCGGTTATAGGAAAGAACGTTCACGGTTACTGCAATTTCCCGCTCATTCAGCTTCAGAAAACAGAACTCGGGAAACACGGACAGAGGAAAAATCGGGCGAGACATCTCTGTTTCATGGGCGCTCTCCTTGTCATTGGTTAGATCAATTGTTATTGTTGCTTATAACCAGTAAAAAACCAAGAAAAATCAATCAGGAAGAGATATGAACATCAAATATGGCGTGCAATTTCCCCAGGAAGGCATCTGCGCCGATGAACGAAACATTACCAGCGAATGCCGCGCCAAAATTCCCGAGGTGGTGGATCAGCTGGTCGAAAGCTGCCAGTGCGATGAGTGTTTTGAACACATCAACACCGATCCCCTTCCCTCCCGGCAACGGGCCATAGATCTCATTGACCGCTGCCGGGAGATCCTGTTCCCCGGTTATTTCCACTGCCAGGATATTGACCAGATAAGCCTCAAATACAAGATAGGCCAGGCGGTTTCCACCCTTTACGATCTTCTTTCCCTGGAAATCGCCTACAGCATCCGCCATGAATGCATCCGCCACCACAGGTCCTGCCAGCAGTGCGATGAACAGGGCAAGCAGAAGGCCTTTGCCTTTATCCAATCCCTGGTGGATTTAAGAAAAATCCTGGCCACCGATGTGCGGGCCGCCTATGATGGCGATCCGGCGGTCACCAGTTACGATGAGGTTATTTTCTGCTATCCAGGCATCACGGCCATTACCATTTACCGGATCGCCCACATCCTCTACCAGCTGGGCGTTCCCATCCTGCCCCGCATGATGACCGAATACGCCCACGGGGTTACCGGCATCGACATCCATCCAGGGGCCGGCATCGGCGAATCCTTTTTCATTGATCACGGCACAGGCGTGGTGGTGGGCCAGACAGCGGTGATCGGCAACCGGGTGAAAATCTACCAGGGAGTCACCCTGGGCGCCCTCTCCTTTAAAAGAACCGAGTCAGGTGAACTGGAACGCACCGGCAAACGCCACCCCACCCTGGAAGATGACGTCACCGTCTATGCCGGCTCCACCATCCTCGGCGGCGACACGGTGATCGGCGCCCGTTCCGTGGTGGGCGGCAACGTCTGGCTGACCCATTCCATTCCCCAGGACACCAAGGTCATTCTCAATCCGCCGGAGCTGGTGTTTAAGACAAAAAAATAAGCACTTTGCCCTCAAACTCCCACTGATTTTCAGGTTCTCTTTTCCCTCCGCATAAAAAAGATGTTGACACCGCCTGGAAAAGATGATTTTTTACTTTTTTCTAACGTAAAAAATGAGTTACAGGATTTTTCCCCAGACGCCGCCCGGTGCGGCGTTTTAATTTCAGCTGGAGTGAACCGCCGTGCATCAACATTACAATTGAACGAACCGCTGCTTTGTCAGTCAGCCCGGTACGGGCTGTAACAGTTGCCGGCGATCTCATCCCTGATCCGTCCCCTGCTCCCCGCTTTTTTTGAAATCTCTTCCCCATAAGGCGTTCAGGCCGGGCAGCCGGTGAGTCCGCCGCATGTCCGCAAAGAGCGTATGCGCCCTTGCCTTGCCCCGGGAGGAGAGGAACTTCCTCTATTACGCTGCATTCGTGCCAACGGCCCCACTGTGGCCCTGGCCTCTTCCCTCCATCGATACCCGTAGGAACTCTGTTCTCCAAGGGGCCTGGCAAGGGTTTCAACGCTCCGCTTAACCACTAAAGGTGTCGGAGATGAATGGATCAGAAGCAAAATTTATCAAGCTCACAATCAATGAACAACAACTCTGCATCAGACCGGGAACCACCCTCAAGGAGGCAGCCCAGTCCATCAGCATAAAAATTCCCGGTCTCTGCCATCTGCCCGGCAGAAAGGATTCATCCCGGCCCTGCCTGCTCTGCCTGGTGGAAGCGGACGGCGCCATGGTCCGCTCCTGCCGTACCGAGGCGGCCGCGGGCATGGTGGTGAAAACCGCTACCCCGGCCCTGGACGAACACCGGCGGCGGTCCCTGGCACAGCTGGTCTCCTTCCATTACGGCGACTGTGTGGCGCCCTGCAACCTCACCTGCCCGGCGGGCATCAATGTGCAGGGTTACGTGAGTCTGATTGCCCGGGGTGAGTATGCCGCGGCCCTGGCGCTCATCCTGGAGAAAAATCCGCTGCCCGGCATCGTCTGCCGGGTCTGTCCCCGGTTCTGTGAAAGCCGCTGCCGCCGCGCCCTGGTTGATGAACCGGTGGCCATCAATCATCTGAAACGTTTTGCCGTTGAATATGGACGGGGCGGGGCGGAGGCGGATAAACCGGGCAAGCCAACCGGGAAACGGGTGGCGGTTATCGGCGGCGGCCCGGCCGGTCTGTCCTGCGCTTACTTCCTGCGCCGCTTGGGCCACGAGGTGACAATCCATGAGGCGCGGGGAAAACTCGGCGGCCTGACCAGATATGCCCTGCCAGCCTTCAAACTGCCCGATGCCGACCTCGATCTCGAGGTGGAAACCATCATCAGCCTGGGGGTGCATGTGCGCACCGGTAGATGCTGGGGAAGGGACTTCACCTTGGCGGAGCTGCTGCAGGAGGGCTTTGCCGCCGTTTTTGCGGCAATCGGGCTGCCGGGCCAGAAAAAAATCAATATCCCCGGCGCCGATCTCATCCGCGATGCCTTCCATTTCCTGCAGGGTCTCCGGGCCGGCCAGTCCTTTTCCCTGGGCAATAAGACACTGGTCATCGGCGGCACCCGCATGGCGGTGGAGACGGCCAGGTGCGCCCTGCGCTGCGGCGCCGCGGAGGTAACCGTGGTGCATCCGCGGGCCAAGATCGAGATGAGCGCCCACCAGCGGGACATAGCCGAGGCGGCAAAGGAAGGAGTGCAGTTCTTCATGATGGCCCAGCCCCTGCAGGTTGTGCAGGAGGGAGAGCTGCTGCGGGTGGAAATGGCCCGCACGGTTCTCAGCCCGGCCGACGAACGGGGCCTGCGCCACCCTGTTGTGCTCGAGGGATCGTCGCTGTGGTGGGAAGGGACCACGGTGTTTGCCGCGCCCGGCCTGGAGAGCGACGGCAACATCGCCCACTTCGGCGAACTGGAGCAGAAACTGCAGCTCACGGCCCAACGGACCGTCAAGGCAAATCCCACCACCATGCAGACCAGTGTTGCCGGAATCTACGCCGGGGGCGACATGTCCAGCGGCCCGCGCAGCGTCATCCAGGCGGTGGACAGCGGCAGACGCGCGGCCCTGGCCATCAATGAGTATATTACCGGCAGCCTGCCGGCCAGGGAGACGGAGGGGCGGATTAATTTCAGCCGGGGTAAAAAATTTGAGGAGGTGGACCTGCGCAATTACGACGGCGCCGCCATCCGCCTGCAGGAGCAGATCCCGGTCCGGCCCCCGGACCGGCGCGTGGGGGATTTCGAGCAGGTGGAACTGGGTTACAGCGAGGAGATGGCCATCCGCGAGGCGCAGAGATGCCTGCAGTGCGGCTGTCTCGGCCTGGCCAAGTGCGAGCTGCGGCCCCTGCTGAACGAATATAAGGTGCAGACCCGCACCGCGCCCATCCGCAGGCCGGCCAAGGCCAATGAAGCTCACCGTTTCATCATTGCGGATCCCAACCGCTGCATTGCCTGTCACCGCTGCGTGCGGGTCTGCGAATTCAACGCCTTTTCCCTGGGCTATCGCGAACAGCAGGGCGGCGTGGCGGATATAACCCTTGCCATCAGCGACAGCTGCGTCTCCTGCGGCGCCTGCGTTGATGCCTGCCCCACCGGGGCGCTGACCAAAAAACAACTGTTTCTGCCGCTGCTGCCGTCCGAGGCCGCCGTGGTGCGCAGCGTCTGCACCTATTGCGGCACCGGCTGCCATATCGATCTGCACGTCAAAAACGATGTGCTGCTTGAGGTGAAGGCGGACGCCGGCCAGCCGCCCAACTACGGCGACCTGTGCGTCAAGGGCCGCTTCGGTTTTGCCTTTCACCGGCACCATGAGCGTCTCGGCCAGCCGCTCATGCGGGAGAGCCTCGAAAAACCCTTCCGCCAGACCAGCTGGGAGGAGGCCCTGGCGTTTGCCGCCGCGGGATTTACCAAAATCCTTGCCGCGCACGGACCGGAGGCGGTGGGTGTTCTGACCTCGTCCCGCTGCGAAAATGAGGTCAATTATCTGGCCCAGAAGTTTGCCCGGGCCGTGCTGCACACCAACAGCGTGGACAACTGCGCCAGGGTGTGCCACGCCCCGTCGGTGAGCGGACTGCGCATCGCTCTCGGCAGCGGCGCGGCCACCAACTCCCTGGACAATATCGAACTGGCCCGGGTGCTGCTGATCTGCGGCTCCAACACCAGCGAGGCCCACCCGGTGGCGGCCATGAAGGTAAAAAGGGCGCGGCTGAACGGCGGGAGACTGATCGTCGTCGATCCCCGTTGCACCGAGATGGCGGCCATGGCCGATATCTGGCTGCCCCTGGTGCCCGGCACCAACGTGCTGCTGCTCAATTCCCTGCTGCATGCCATCCTCGATGAAGGGCTGGAAAACAGGGATTTCATCGCGGCCCGCACCGAGAACCTTGATGCGGTGCGCCGGCATGTCCAGAATTTCTCCCCGGAGGCCATGGCGGCCAAAACCGGCGTTGATCCGCAGCTGGTGCGCCGGGCGGCCCGCCTTTACTGTTCCACCGGCCAAGGCATGATCCTCTATGGCCTCGGCGTCACCGAACACCGCAACGGCACCCAGGGGGTCATGGCCCTGGCCAATATCGCCCTGGCCAGCGGCAATATCGGCCGGCCAGGGGCGGGCATCTGTCCCCTGCGCGGCCAGAACAACGTCCAGGGCTCCTGCGACATGGGCGCCCTGCCCTATGTCTACTCCGGTTACCGGGATGTGGCCGATACCGCGGCCCGCGCGGAGCTGGGCCTGGCCTGGGGCGCGGAGCTGCCCGCCGGCCGGGGGCTGACCGAACCGGAGATGTACGAGGCGGCCCGCACCGGCAACTTCAAGGGCCTGTACTGCATCGGCTACGATCCGCTGCACACCCAGGCCGACATCACCAGGGTGAAACAGGCCTTTGCCCGCATGGAGCTGGTGGTGGTGCAGGAGATCTTCCCCACCGCCACCACGGCCATGGCCCATGTGGTTTTCCCGGCCGCCTGTTTCTATGAAAAGGACGGCACCTTCACCAACGCCGAGCGCCGGGTGCGCCGCATCAGAAAGGCGGTGCCACCCCCCGGCCAGGCCCTGCCGGACTGGCAGATCACCTGCCGCCTGGCCACGGCCATGGGCTATCCCATGCACTATGACGATCCGGCGGCCGTCATGGAGGAGATCAGCCGCACCACCCCCATCATGGGCGGCATTCATTACGAACGGCTGGAGGGCGAAGGACTTATCTGGCCCTGCCCCCATGACCAACATCCCGGCACCCCCATCCTGCATACCGAGAGTTTCACCCGGGGCAGAGGCCGCTTTTCGGTGCTCCCCAATCTGGAAACCCTGGAAACCCCGGATGACGAGTATCCGCTGATTCTGATCACCGGCCGGCGTCTTGCCCATTACAACAACGGCTCCATGACCAGAAGATGCCAGGGGCTGGTTCGTCTGGTCCCGGAGGAAACCCTGGAAATTCACCCGGATGACGCCGGCCGTTTCGGCATCAGTGACCGGATGGAGGTTACGGTCCGCTCCCGCCGGGGCGAGATCCGGCTGCCGGCCACGGTGACGGAGCGGAGCCGGCCGGGCAGCGTCTTTACCGCCTTCCATTTTGCCGAACCCCTGGTTAACGCCATCACCAGCCCCGGAGTAGATGAGATTACCGGCACCCCGGAATACAAAGCCTGCGCGGTGGCCGTTTTTCCGGCGTTGCCGGCCTAGGCGAATCGCATCAAGCACAGCACAGGAGAAGTGACCGCCGGACAGCAAGATATCGATGCGCTTCACGATGGGGGCAGAAATGAAGGCGGGCCCTTGTCAATGCCCGCCCGCAGGGAGTGGTGCAGTTTGGTGGTCACGGATGAGGGTTCGGCATCGAGCACGGCGCGCAGCACCTGGCAGCAGTTGGTGTACACCTTCAGCGCTTCGGTTATACGGTTCTGCTTCTGCAGGCAGATCATCAGCCGCTGATAGAAAACCTCGGAGAGCGGACTTTTCTCCATGGCCTGCTGGTAAAGCCTGGCGGCCTCCTGCCACTTGCCTGCTGACTCCAATTGCCCGCCGAACAGCTCAATGCCCCGCTCAAACCTGCTCTCCAGCCGCTCGCGCATGGGAATGGTCCAGTGCTCGTCATTATCCTGGGGCAGAAAGGGGCCATGGTAAAGACTGAATGCCTTGCGGGCCAGGATGGTTGCCTGGGCCGTATTATCGCCATTTTTTTTCAGAAGCGCCTCGGCACGGCTGAGCAGACGCTCAAAGGCCCAGGCATCCACCCAGCAGCAATTCGGGTCAATGGTCACCTTGCCCTTCTGGAGCAGGATGGCCTCATGGGAACCCAGCAGACTGCGGAGGCGAAACAGGGTGGTGTCAAAGGAGCGCCGCGCCTTTTCGCCGTCTGCTTCGACCCACAGGGCATCCATGATGTTCAATTCGCTGACCTTGCGGCCGCCCAAGGCGAGCAGTGCCTTGAGAAAAGCCAGGGGCTTGGTTTTTTTCTTAGAGGCATAGGGCAGCTTTTTGCCGTACTTAGCCAGGCCGAAACGGCCCAGGGTATAGACCCGGAACATCCAGGGCCATTCCTCCACCTCCTGGGGCGACTGAGGGATTTGCAGCCGGCAGCGCTGCACAATTTTCTGGACATAGTTGGTCTGGATATTCTCGGCAATGGCCTTGGCGCAGAGTTCGGCCAGCAGGGTCCGCTGCAGCATGAACGGCACCAGGCCATGCTGCCCGCTTCCCAGATCCATGGCCTGGCGCAGGGCAGTGAGTCCGGCCGGGGTATCATTGTCGACAAAATGAAAATATGCCGCCAGCAGACCGCTCTCTAATTCCAGCTGGCGATAGCCGGCACGGGTCGCCTCCTCTTTGCCCTGGCGCAGAAGCCGCCAGGCCGCTTCCCGGTCGCCATGGGCAGAGGCGATGGCGGCCCGGAGAAGGATACAGGCTGTTTTGGCATAGCAGATCACGGCGGAATTCGCCAGTTCCATGGCCAGAGTGGCTGCCGATGCCGCATTTTCCAGTTTCCCTTCCTTCAGGGCCAGCGCCGCATGCAGAAAATGATAACAGAACTGGCAGGTGGGATATTTGCTCTGCGGAATGGCAGCCATGCGGGTGAGCAGCTCTTCGGCAAATTTTATGTCATCTTTATAGAGAGCAGCCCTGGCCCCGTGGCACAGCAGCATGAAATCCATGCCATGTTTACCCGAGAGATCAGCCAGTGCCAGTCCGTCGTTGAGCAGTTTCAGCGCCTGATTGAATTCACCCCGGGCGTTGGCCAGAAATATCTCCGCCGCTATAATCTTGATCCGGGAGGCATGATCCGCCGGCATGGAACAGGCAGCCTGCCGCAGCATATCAAGCACTCCCTCCGCCTCATCGCACTTTCCCGTGTAGACCTGGTAAATTGCCGTGTGAACCAGAATATGGGTTTTGACCGCCATGTCGCTGGTTGCCGTTGCCAGGCGCAACCCGCGTTCCTGCCAGACCGGGAAATCGTCCTGCAGATGATTGCGGATAACCAGGGCCACATACATGCCCGCCGTCACCCGGTCGGCTGCTTCTCCGGGGGGAAGCCGCTGCGGATCAGGCATAATCTCCGCAAGTATTGCCAGATAACGGTCAAGAGCGTCAATGTCATCCAGACTTGCCAAAAGGCATTCCATGATGCCTGCCCAGGCCAGCATGGTATCTGTCCGCCCCCCATCCGCATCGCGGAAAATGACAAAGGCCCGCTGGAAAAATTGCCGGGCAGCCAGAGTATCCGTTTCCTTTTCAGCCATACCCATCCAGTAAAGCAGGCGGGGATCATTTTCAATCATATAGCCGGGAAGGGCCTGCAGCCATTTAGCGAGCACCTGGCAGCGCCCCTGTTCCAGCAGCGATCTTGCCTTCTGCAGAATCAACCAGGCCAGACCTTCCCAGTCAGACGCCTGCCTGAGCAGGAAGGAGGCCTGATCCTCCTGGCCGGCTTCCTGCATCAGGCTGGCTACCTTCTGCAGCAGAACCTTTTTCTGCTGGGCGGAAAACTCCATGGTTGCCCGGTCCTGCAGGAAGCGGCGGAAAAGCGGATGATATTGATAGAGCGGCTGATCCTTTTCCACCCTCTTGGTAAACCGGTTGGAGCGGCACAGAAATGACAAAAGGCTGCTGACGTGCGGAAAACCGGTAAGCCGGGCGGCCTGGTCGGGGTGAATGGTGTTCAGAAACGAGGTCTTAAGAAGAAAATCCTTCATGTCGTCCGCCAGTTCATCATAGACCTCGCCGGCAAAATATTCGGAAATATCTTCCTGGCTGGAGATATAAAAGCGCAAGGTAACATCGTTATTTGCCAGGCAGCCGTTTATTACCATCTGCAGCCCCGCGGCCCAGCCGTCAATCTGGGCAAAGACGTCCGCGAAGTGCTCCATATCCGCCGTGCTGAAGCCGTGCAATTGGCAAATCTTTTCGCACTCGCTCTCACTCAGACGCAACTGCTCCCAGCCCAGCAGAGCCATCTGCCGGTTGACGCGCAACCTGGAAAACTTGGGGGGCGGACCGTTGCGGCTGATAATGATCACCGACAGCCCCTCGGGCATTCGCGACAATCCGGCCAGCAGCGCCCGGTGCAGCGGGGCATCCGGGGATATCTCCTGGTAATCGTCCAGAACCAGCGCAAACGGCGGCTGGATGCAACCGGCCAGGCTATTGAAAAATTGTCTGCTGGATTTCTGAATACCCCTGGCAGACCTGTCCGCCAGTTCCGCGATGATCCGGCCGGCTTCCTGGGCAAAATTTTCCAGGGCCTGGCTCAGATGGCGGAAAAATGAGTTGAGATTGTCATCACCGCAATCCACCTTATACCACACAGAGGGAAGCCGCCGTGCTTCCAGATAACTTGCGACAAGGGACGTCTTGCCGCAACCGGCGGGACCGGTGATGAACGTCAGGGGAAGCCTCCTGTCTTTATCAAGCTGCAGAAAAAGGCCTTCGCGGGATAACGTTGCTGCGCCCAGACGGGGTTTACTGATTTTGACAATATTGCTCAACTGTGCCCCCATAAAAGTTTTTCCTCGACACACCTTTTTAACGTGCCGGACAGAATCAAACGTCAGGCCCGGGTACCTGACAAAAATTCCCAGGCAAATCAGCCAGGCAAATGCAACAATTTATCAGGTTCTCATTACTGCTAAAAAATAATATCCTGCCCCCGTCAATGCGGTAAAATGTCGCACAATGGCGCCAACCCGCATAATTCCCGGACCCTGCCGGGATAAAATAAAAAAAAGATAACGGGCAAATTCAGCGAAATTTCCCTCGATGCCCCTTTCCCGCGGCTGAAAGCCGCGGAAATCGCCGCAGGGTCTTCAGGCGAAAAAAAGGTGATCGAGCCCCATCTTCCGCCTGCGCTGCCGGAACGGCAAAAAAACAAAAAAAAATATCATTTTACCGATGAAAGGGTGGAAATAAATCGTAAGATGGATTACTAATGTATAATTTTATCAATACATGTGCCGTTAAGGCACTCCCGATTTGTTATCATCTTCTATCTAACCTATCAATATGTAAGGAGAAGTTATGTCACGGAAAATGGTCACCATTGATGGCAACCAGGCGTGCACCCATGTCGCTTATGCAACCAGCGAAATCATCACCATCTATCCCATAACCCCGTCTTCACCCATGGCGGCCGAGGCGGATTCCAAGGCCACCGCCGGACAGAAAAACATCTGGAACAGCGTGCCGGTTGTCACCCAGATGCAGTCCGAGGGCGGCGTTGCCGGCTCCCTGCATGGTTCACTGACCACCGGCTCCCTGTGCACCACCTTTACCGCCTCCCAGGGTCTGCTGCTGATGATCCCCAACATGTACAAACTGGCCGGCGAGCTGACCCCCATTGTTTTCCATGTCACGGCCCGCTCCCTGGCCTGCCAGGGTCTCTCCATCTTCGGTGACCACGGCGACGTCATGGCCGCCCGCCAGACCGGCTGGGGCATGCTCTGCTCCCAGAGCGTCCAGGAATGCCAGGACATGGCCCTGATCTCCACCCAGGTGGCATTGAAATCACGCATTCCCTTCATGCATTTCTTTGATGGTTTCCGCACCTCCCATGAAATCCAGAAGATCGAGCAGCTTACCATGGATGACATGCGGGCCATGATTGACGAGGATCTCGTCGTTGCCCACCGCCTGCGCGGTCTGTCCCCGGACCGGCCCATGATGCGCGGTACGGCCCAGAACCCGGATGTCTACTTCACCGGCCGGGAAACGGTCAACAAGTACTACAACGCCACGCCGGCCATTGTCCAGGAAACCATGGACAGGTTCGCCGCCCTCGCCGGCCGCCAGTATCATCTCTTTGACTACCATGGCGCACCTGATGCCGAGGAGATCGTCGTCATGATGGGTTCCGGCTGCGAGACCGTGGCCGCCACCATCGACCACCTGGCCGCCCAGGGTAAAAAAGTCGGCCTGGTCATCGTCCGCCTTTACCGCCCCTTTGACATGAAGGCCATGGTCAATGCCATGCCGGCCACGGTCAAACGCATCACCGTGCTTGACCGCACCAAGGAACCGGGCGCCCCGGGCGAGCCCCTCTATCTGGATGTGCGCGCCGCAGTGGGCGAGGCCATTGAAACCTCCTCCATGAAGAATCATCCGATGATTCTTTCCGGCCGCTACGGCCTCGGCTCCGCCGAGTTCACCCCGGCCATGGTTAAGGCGGTTTTTGACAACATGGCCGCCTGGGCCCCGAAAAACCATTTCTGCGTCGGCCCCAACGATGACGTGGCCTTCACCAGCCTGGCCTACGACAAGTCCTTCAACATCGAAGGAAAAGACGTCCACCGCGCCATGTTCTATGGTCTGGGCGCCGACGGCACGGTGGGCGCCAATAAGAACACCATCAAGATCATCGGCACGGAAACGGACAACAGCGCCCAGGGCTACTTTGTCTATGACTCGAAGAAATCCGGCTCCATCACCACCAGCCATCTGCGCTTCGGCAAGAACCCCATTGTCGCGCCCTATCTGATCAACAAGGCGACCTTTATCGCCTGCCATAACTTCACCTTCCTGGACAAGTACGACATGCTGGCCAACCTGGAGGAAGGCGGCACCTTCCTGCTGACCACCACCTTCAACCAGAAGGAGATCTGGAAACAGCTGCCTGCAGCCGTCCAGCAGCAGCTCATGGACAAAAAAGCCAAATTCTACATCATCGATGCCATCAACCTGGCCGAGGCCCTTGGGCTGGGCGCCAGGATCAACATGATCATGCAGACCGCCTTCTTCCTCATCTCCGGTATTCTCACCAAAGATGAGGCCATCAAGGCCATCAAGGACGCCATCTACAAGACCTACGGCAAGAAGGGCGAAAAGGTCGTCAAGATGAACTATGACGCGGTTGACGCGGCGGTGAACAACATCGTCGAGGTCAAGATTCCGAAAACCCTCGGCGGCCACGCCTTGCCGCCCACCGTACCGGATGACGCCCCGGCCTTTGTCAAGGAGGTCACCGCCAAGATGATCCAGGGCAAGGGCGAGGAGATCAAGGTTTCCCAAATGCCGGACGACGGCACCTGGCCCACCGCCACCACGCAGTACGAAAAACGCAACATCGCCGTCCACGTGCCGGTCTGGCTGCCGGAAAACTGCATCCAGTGCGGACGCTGTTCCCTGGTCTGCCCCCATGCCTCCATCCGCATGAAGATCGTCAAGACCGCGGATCTGAAGAAGGCACCCAAGGCCCTGAAGACCGCCGACGCCGTGGGCAAGGAGTTCAAGGACCGCAAGGCCATCGTCCAGGTGTTCACCGAGGACTGCTGCGGTTGCACCCTGTGCGAGGGAGTCTGCCCGGCCAAGGAAAAGGCCCTGGTCATGACCACCAATACCGAGGAAATCAGGAACACCGAGGCTGCCAACGTCAAGTTCTTCCTGAACCTGCCCGAGACGGATTTCGCCGAGATCGACCCCTCCACCGTCAAGGGCAGCCAGCTGATGCGGCCGCTGTTCGAGTTCTCCGGCGCCTGCGCCGGCTGCGGCGAGACCCCGTACATCAAACTGGTCACCCAGCTGTTCGGCGATCGCCTGATGGTGGCCAATGCCACCGGCTGCTCCTCCATTTACGGCGGCAACCTGCCCACTACCCCTTACTGCAAGCGCAGTGACGGCCGTGGCCCGGTCTGGGCTAACTCCCTGTTCGAGGACAACGCCGAGTTCGGCCTCGGCATGCGGCAGACGGTGAACAAACTGAGTCATCAGGCGGTGGAGCTGCTGGAGGAAGCAGTCAGCCAGAAGATCGTCACCAAAAAAATGGCCAACGACCTGGTCAACGCCTCCCAGCGGAATCAGACGGAGATCGAGGCCCAGCGCGACCGGGTTGCCAAACTCAAAGAGGTCCTGGCCGCAAGCGGCAACATTATTGCCAAACGGCTCTTCCATGTGGCTGATTATCTGGTCAAGAAATCCGTGTGGATCTTCGGCGGCGACGGCTGGGCCTATGACATCGGCTACGGCGGTCTGGACCATGTTCTGGCCTCCGGCGAGAACGTCAACGTCATGATCCTTGACACCGAGGTTTACTCCAACACCGGCGGCCAGATGTCAAAATCCACCCCGCGCGCCGCCACCGCCCAGTTTGCCGCCGGCGGCAAGAGAATGCCGAAAAAAGATATCGGCATGATCTTCTCCACCTACGGCAACGTCTATGTGGCCAAGGTGGCGCTGGGCGCCAATCCGGGACAGGTGGTCAAGGCCATTGCCGAGGCCGAGGCCTACGACGGCCCGTCCCTGATTATCGCCTATGCCCACTGCATCAACCACGGCATCAACATGGCAAAGGGACTTGATCAGCAGGCCAAGGCGGTCAAGTGCGGCCACTGGCCGTTGTACCGCTACAATCCAGATCTGGAAAAGGAAGGGAAAAACCCCCTGCACCTGGACAGCAAGGCGCCATCCATGCCCTTTGATGAGTATGCCCTGGGAGAGAACCGCTACCGGGCGCTGAAGATCACCAACCCATCCATGGCGGATGAATTGATGGCTCTGTCCCAGAAGGACGTGGAGCGTGGCTGGAAATTCCTGGAAGGCCGCTTCAAGTCGCTTGAGCCGGAAAAATAATTGGCTCATGACGGCAGAGCCGGTTCGCGGACCGACCCTGCCGGCGATGGACAAGCCGCAAAACAAAAAAGGCCGCCGGCATAAGCCGGCGGCCTTTTTTGTTTTATAAGATGATTAAGCCGCGCATGCGGGGCACATACGGGCGCAGGGGCGGTTCGCGAACCGCCCCTATACATCACAGGACCAACGTCATCAATATCAATAAACCGTGAGGGTATAGAGACAGTGATGGTGGTACTCAGGCCACCTCTTCCCGCTCTGCTCCTCTTGGGACAGGGGAACATGATGGGCTGCCGCCGCAATAAGGTCCCCCGGGTAGTTACCTGCAAGCAGCGCCTCCTTTTCCTCCTTTTTTTCAGGAACCCTGGCAATAAAACAGTCCGCCTCCTCGCCGAATTGACTGGTCACCGCCGAGACCAGCAGGCTGAGGGTCTTCCATCTCGCCACCGCGTCCATTTCCCCTGCAAATTCATCCGTGGAAATAAACAGATACCACTTCTTGTTTATTTTTCTGACGGAAAATTCCTTTAAAAAATTCAGCGCATGGTCCTTGTCTATGATGAGCGGAGTGCATTCAGGGCCTGTGCCGGGGGCCGTGTTTTTGGCGGCAAGATCATCATAGCAGCTGGGAATTCCCGAGCCGTTTCCATAGGCGTGGCAGATTGGCACGGCAACCATGGCAGGCATCAGCAAACCTGCCAGACAGAGGCCGAGTGTTACAAGTGCTTTTTTCATCCTAAACTCCTGGTGATAGGTGGATATGGTGCGGATCATGGATAAGCGCGCAGATACACGGGGCGGGGTTTGGGCCCGCCCTGATTCACTGGCCACGAACCTGATTAGGGGGTAACGGTTACCCGCAGCTGCGAGGTAAACCCGTTCTGCCCGTCCTCTCCCATCCCCTCAGCGGGCAGGACGGCAAAGAAAAAGATATAGTCACCCGGGGCCAGTTCAGCCGTATCCCCCCGGAAGACCGGAGACTCCTCAAGCAGAAAGAGGTTGCCGCGATACAACGCCGACTCCTCGTTCACCCAGGCCCCCTGATCGTTCAACCACCTTTTTTTGCCATCAGGGGCCACATACCAGATCCGGAAAACCGCGGGCACAGCCCCGGTTACCTGGCCAATGGCCGCAGACAGCAGCAGCTCATTACCCTTTTTCAGCAAAAGCCGGTCCTCTTCACCGTTGCCCAGGATGAGCGGGGCGGGCCCGACGCTTGCGGGCAGATCAGGCAAGCGGACAGGCCAGACATGGAGTTCAAACGATTTCGGGTAATTGCGCGGAGTACCGTCCTGCAGATTCACGGCCCAGGCAAAATAGAGATTTAGGGGATTGGTGTCCCGCATCCAGTAGTCCCGGGCAATGATGTCAGCCGCACCCTGGCTTTTGAGCCAGGCGGCGGGCTCTCCTGCGGCCCCCTGCAGCAGTTCCCGCATCACGGCGAGATCAGGCAGCTGCCAGTCGGCATATCGCCCCTTATAGGTTGCACAGCTCAGCCGGTCAGGCTTGCTGTTCAATGCTGCCAGCACCTTGCCGGCATTTTCCCAGGTTTCCGGCAGAAAACATGCCCCGTCATTGAGCCACATCAATCCCGTGATATTATCGGTCACCGTGCCGTCCCCATGGTCGGTAAAACGCTTGACCGGCCAGACGATCGCCCTGCTGCCGCCGATGGGTTCAAGCAGAAAGGGATCCTTCACGGCGCCGGCCGACTGTTCCCGGGCACTGAGCCTGCTGCGATCCGGCCTGCCGGCCACAGGCCGCACCGGCCAGACTCCCTGGGCCTTGTCCTTTGCCATGGCCAGCAGTTCACCCGAGCCCAGCGCCAGCGCGAAGGCCGAGGCCGGCCTGGCTGCCGCGGTGGTGGATGTCCAGTAGCGGGAGAGCGGGTCGCGAAAAGGGGCGTCAGCCGGCAGAGCGGGAAGATCGCGCAGGGGATCAATCAAACTGCGCATTTCATGACGGTTGGGTAATGCCCAGTCCTGATAGCTGGCCTGCAGATCCCTACAGCCGTATTTTGCCGGATCACGGTTAAAATCGGCTACCATCCGCAGCCCCTCCTGCCAAGCCGCGTTTCCCAGACAGGCGGCGTCTTTAAGCCACATCAGCCCGCTGGCCTGATCCGTCACGGTGCCGTCGCCATTGTCAACCAGACGGCCGGCCGTGACCGGCTGATCGGCGGGCGGCGCTGCCTCCGCACCCGCCGTGGCCCCTGGTTGCCGGACCAGCAGCGAGAAATTGGGGTCGATCTTGCCGGCCAGCCTGACTTCTCCGCTGTCGAAATGAAACACCCAGGCGCGGTAGGGGTTTGGTCCAATGGTCCTGGACCAGTATGCCGCGGCCTGCACATTCTTGAACCGGTGCCTGTTCAACCAGCCCCCGGCCGCCACCTCCTCCGCGGAAAACAGCACCTCCAGCTGGCCGATCTCAGGCAGCAGCCAATCCTTGTAGGCGGCAAGCCCTTGGCAGCTGCCCCGCCGGGCCGCTTCGCCCCGGCCCCCGGCGATATCCATGGCCCCCTGCCAGCTCAACCGGCCCAGGCAACCGCCATCCTGCAGCCACATGAGGCCGGTGAGGCGGTCCGTTATGGTGCCGTCGCCATTATCGGTAAAACGCGGGTCCGGCCACACCGCCCCGGCCTGCAGATCCCCATCCTGCCCGGTGCCGGCATGGTCGATCGCTGTGCCCTGGTCGTCATAACAGGTTTGCTGACCGGTACGGGGCAACTCCGCAACAGCGTCTCCCGCGGCCGCCAAAAGGGGCAGCAGCAGGATAAGCGGGAACACTGCCGCCAGACGGCCCGAGAAAAATCTGCTATATATCTTGGTCAGCACCAACCTCACACTCCGTAAAGACAACTGATCTGTCTCCTGGCTTCCGGCTCCTGACTCCTGTCTTTCCAGCCATTTTCCATTTACGGCCCCAACAATTTCTCATGGCAGGTGGTGCAGAAAGTCGGGCCAAAGGGCCGCCGCAGGAGATAGGCAGGCCTCTCCTCCCTGGCCCTGCCTCCCTCATGAAAAAGATGACAGGTGATACAGCCGATCCTGTTTTTTTCGTCAAGGGGCATATCCGCCGGCACGGCAAACGGCGCGACAACCGAGACGGGGTGGCGGAACTCGCCGCTGTCCGGTGGCGGCTTGCAGGAATAGGCCGCATGGCACCTCAGGCAGATATCCCGGCTATCGGTATGAAAACGCAGGGCAACCCCTTCTGCCAGGGGCAGGGCCACATGACAATCCAGGCACCTGACCTGCGAGTCATCATGGGGTCCGGCGGCGGACAGGGCTGCCCCACTGAAAAACCAGGCAGTGATCAGCAAAAAAAGAAAAAATCTGGGCATCATAGCTGAAAAACCTGCATCTCCTTTTTCATTATGGAGAGATGATGCCTGATACGCGCCGGGACGTTCTCCTCTTCCCCTGCCCTGCCGCACAGACTGCTGATCTTTTCAGCCTGGAATCCCAGGCCGGACAATTTGCTGTTCATGGCCCGCACCATGCCGTCCACCTCTGCGGCGAACTGCTGGAATTCATCCTGTTCCCGCAATTTCACTTCACTGCGCAGATCGCCGGCGGCAATGCCTGCCAGGCAGCCTGCCATTTTCTTTAACGGCCCCTCGATCCGGGCAAAAACCTGCCGGGCGGTAATGACAAAGAGCAGCACCACGAAAATGGCGGTCAGAATGGTGCTGGCAACCATTTCCCCCATCAGCAGGCTGCTCATGGGCACATCGGGCAGTCTCATGGCGTAGAGCGTGGCATCCAGTTTCTGCCGGGCAAAATACCGGAAACAGCAAACCGCCACAACGCCCCCGGCCAAGGAGGCTGCGGAGAAACCGGCGATAAACCGGCCCTGGACAACCCGGTCGATAAAATAATTTCTGCGCTTGAATTTCTGTGTCATCTGTCCTCCTTGGTAGTGAATAGTGAGGAGTGAGGAGAAAAAACCTCACCGGGCGGTTCGCGAACCGACCCTACTCCTCACTCCTTACTTCTTACTCCTCACTCCTCACTCAATCCATCTGATGGCAGGTGAAACAGAGGGCGCTGCGCTCATTGCTCATCACCAGATCATCCTCAAGATGGGAATAGGGGTTATGGCAGGTGCCGCAACCCAGCCTGCCGTCATACAGCTGGATGCGCGGATCAACCATGGCCAGGGGCCGCAGATCCGTTTTCCGGCCATGCCGCAAGCGGGCCTCTTCATAATTAATACCGATGGGATGCTTGCGGGAAAGCCCCCTACCCACGGGATCATAATTGCTGCTGTGCTGCCAGACCCCGCTGGAAAGAGACACCGAGGACCCATAGGTGCCGTCATGGCAGGAAATACAGTTTTTCGAGGTTTCATCAAGCTCCTGTCCGTAACCGGTGGAGATATACTTTGACTGGAAATGCGCCTCGCCGAGCCCCAGTTCGTGGCCGCCGGTGAGGGTGCTTTGGGTATGACAGCTGGCGCAGAAGGCCCGGCCCCTTTCCTGCCGCCGCAGGAAATACGTTTTTTGTCCGAACGCATCGAGATGGGCGGCATGCACGCCATGGCAGGTGGTGCAGACCAGCAAACCTGACGGGGCAAGGGGGAAGTCCCGGGGAATACTCACCTGCCCGGGCCGCACGTCAAACGGATGCATGAAACCAGAGCGCAGGATGCCACCATGGCATTTGGTACAGGCCCCTGTCGAACTGGCCGGCAGCAGCGAGTTGGCTAACCCAAGTTTAACGCCATAAAAAATTTTCCATATATAATCAGCAAGTTGCAGCTCAAGAAAAGTTGCAGTGGCACTACATTCGCGTATTTTGTCTATCAATTTATCAATTTCCGCACAC
>JALNXE010000060.1 GCA_023230525.1 Desulfobulbaceae bacterium | reverse complement strand
GATCGGGCGGTCTTCAATGATGTAGGCCGTTTGTTAATTACGTGAATATGAAGTCAGTAAGATAGAGTGGAGACGACCAATGTCAAGGATTGGCAAGCAACCCATACCGGTACCAGCTGGGGTTAAAGTTGATATTAATGGTACAAATGTAAAGGTTACCGGGCCCAAGGGAACTTTGGAGCGAATTATTCGGCCAGAGATCAGTCTGGTGCAGGCTGACGGTATCATTACCGTAACATGCTTGGATAACAGTAAAAGAACTCAAGCCCTGAGCGGATTAACCCGTACCCTTGTCAATAACATGATTCTCGGCACAGAAAAAATGTTCTCCAAGAAACTGGTTATTGAAGGTGTCGGCTATAAGGCTGACTTGCAAAAAAGCGAGTTGACGCTCAATGTCGGCTACTCCAATCCGGTTATATTTCACCTGCCGGTTGGGGTGACTGGCAAGGTTGAGAAGACAACCATTACCCTTGAGGGCATTGACAAAGAACTTCTTGGACAGACTGCTGCTAAAATTCGTGATATCAGAAAGCCTGAACCCTATAAGGGCAAGGGTATCAGATATGAAGGCGAGCATATTGTCCGCAAGGCTGGTAAGTCAGCATCGAAGTAACAGAGTAACATTCGAATTTTATTTAGGTTAAAACAATGGCGAGAACAAATCAGAAGACTGTTGCACGTAATAAGCGTATCAAAAGAATTAGAAAAAAGATTTTAGGTACTGCTGAAAAACCACGCCTGCGTGTTTTTAAAAGTTCCAAACATATATATGCCCAGGTGATTGATGATATTGCGGGACACACCATGTGTTCCATGTCAACAGTAGACAAGTCATACGCACCTGTCGATGAAAAAGGAAAAATTTCAACCGCTCATCAGGTGGGAATTCTCCTGGCAAAAAAAGCAATCGAAAAGGGCATCAACAAAGTCGTTTTTGACCGGGGTGGATACATTTATCATGGCCGGGTCAAGGCTTTATCCGATGGTGCGCGTGAAGGCGGACTTGAATTTTAAAGAAATTATATTCAAGCATGAATCATTCTAATTATATGCAATTGTTGGGGGTGTAAGTTGGCCGATTTTAAAAGCGATAAGATTGATGATCAGCTTATTGAAAAAATAGTATACATCAATAGGGTAGCCAAGGTTGTGAAGGGCGGACGTCGTTTCAGCTTTAGCGCTATTGTTGTTGTAGGAGATGGCAAAGGCAGTGTTGGCTACGGTCTGGGTAAAGCGAATCAGGTGCCGGAGGCCATTCGCAAAGGTGTCGAGAAGGCACGTAAGGATATGAAACCCGTAGCCATTAACGAGACCAGCATTCCCCATGAAATTAATGGCCGATTTGGTGCCGGAAAGGTAATGCTCAAGCCTGCATCAGCTGGTACGGGTGTTATTGCCGGTGGCGCGGTCAGAGCTGTTCTTGAGGCTGCAGGTGTGCAGAATATTCTCACCAAATGCCTGGGATCACATAATCCCCATAATCTCGTCAAGGCGACTCTTGACGGATTGAGGAATTTACGTAGTGTTGAGAAGATAGCAAAACAACGTGGGCTGGCAGTCGAGGATATGCTTTCATAGGCTTGTTTCATTTGCCTTATCTCCCGGGCAAATGTTCCAACTTTGTTAAATCCCTCATAAATTATATCCGTATTGGTAAATGCGATTAGTTATCCATAGGTATGGTCATGGCAAATGAGCTTAAAATAACTTTGAAAAAGAGCGTGATCGGCAGCACCAAAAAAGTGCGAGACACTGCAACGGGTCTGGGGCTCACCAAAACGAACAAAACCATCGTTCGTAAAGATACCCCTGAGATTCGCGGAATGGTGAGCAAGGTACAACATCTTGTTCAAGTGGAGGAAATATAATGCTGTCACTATCAAACTTATCCCCACAGAAGGGTTCAACCAAACAGAGAAAACGTTTGGGGCGAGGCCCTGGAAGCGGACATGGTAAAACTTCTGGCCGTGGACATAAAGGGTTTAAGGCCCGCTCAGGCAGTGGTGTGAAGCGAGGTTTTGAGGGTGGACAGATGCCTCTGCAGCGACGCTTGCCCAAACGCGGCTTTAATAATATTTTCCGTAAGGAATTTGCTGTTGTCAACGTGAAGGATCTCGACAAACTGGAAGCAGGCAGTAAGGTAGACCGTCCGACGCTTGCTGCAGCCGGTCTTATCCGTGCCAAGGATAACTTTGTCAAGATTCTCGGTGAAGGCGAACTGACAAAAAAATTCACTGTTGCCGTTGATAAGGTCAGTGCGAGCGCTCGCAAAAAGATTGAAAGTGCCGGCGGTACAATCGAGGAATAAAAGAGGATTATAATGGCCGGTGCCCTGCAAAGCGTTGCAAATACTCCTGATCTGAGGAGGCGTATTACCTTTACCCTTCTGATGCTTGCCGTTTACCGTGCCGGTGTTCAGATTCCTACACCCGGAATCAATGGAGAGGCTCTCGCCTCTTTTTTTGAAAAAAACGCCAGTACACTTTTTGGCATGTTTAATATGTTTTCGGGTGGTGCATTAGAAAATTTTTCTATTTTTGCACTCGGTATCATGCCATATATCAGTGCATCCATTATTTTTCAGCTGTTGACCGTTGTCGTTCCGCAGCTCGAGGCATTATCAAAAGAAGGTGAGGCCGGTCGGAGAAAAATCACTCAATACACCCGATATGCAACGGTTGGCTTGAGTCTTATTCAGTCCTTGATGATAAGTACCGGCCTTGAGGGCATGGTTGCTCCGGTTGGCAGTGAAATGATCGTCATAAACCCTGGATGGCAATTCCGCATCATGACCATGCTGACTTTAACCTCCGGCACGGCCTTTATCATGTGGCTCGGTGAGCAGATGACTGAACGCGGAATCGGCAACGGTATATCAATGATCATTTTTGCCGGTATTGTGGCCAGGATGCCTGCCGCCATTGTCAACACCTTTAAAATGGTGGGCTCCGGGGAAATAACGGTGATATTTCTGCCCATTCTTATTGCCATGATGGCTGCTGTTATTTCTATTATTATCTTTTTTGAGACCGCCCAGCGCAGGATACCCATTCAGTATGCCAAGCGTATGGTTGGCAGGCAGATGTATGGCGGCCAGAGATCGCATTTGCCCCTTAAGATAAATATTTCCGGTGTGATACCGCCGATTTTTGCTTCATCGATCATGATGTTTCCGGCTACTATTGGTGGTTTCATAAAAATTGACTGGGTGCAGGAGATTACTTCAAAACTCGCATGGGGCAGTCCTTTGCACACCCTACTCTATGTTGGGTTGATAGTTTTTTTCTGTTTTTTTTATACGGCGGTTACCTTTAATCCGATTGATGTTTCAGAGAATTTGAAAAAACATGGCGGATTTGTCCCAGGTGTACGACCCGGTAAAAAAACTGCTGAATTTATTGACAAGGTGATTACCCGGCTGACCGTTATTGGCGCAGTTTATATCAGTCTTGTTTGTGTATTGCCTACCCTCTTGATTAATAAACTCAATGTGCCTTTTTATTTCGGTGGAACCGCATTGCTAATTGTTGTCGGTGTTGCGCTTGATACGCTGTCGCAAATTGAGTCACATTCCATTTCGAGAAATTACGATGGATTTTTGAAATCCGGACGCATTAAGGGTAGAAGATAGGGCTGGCACGGCTATATGACTTCATCAATCATTTTGAAGTCCGCTTCCGAATTGATAATCATGGAGGAGGCAAATCAGATTGTTGCACAAACGCTGTGCATGCTCAAAGACCAAGTCGTTCCAGGCGTTTCTACCTTACAACTTGATCAGCTGGCGGAGAAATTTGCCCGGAAAAATAATGCGACTCCTGCATTCAAAGGGTATCGCGGCTTTCCTGGCAGCCTATGTGTTTCATTAAATGAACAGGTTGTGCATGGTATTCCTTCCCGGAAGGTTATTTTAAAAGAGGGTGATATCCTCAGTATTGACTTTGGCGTGAAATATAAAGGTTATTACGGTGATGCAGCCATTACCGTACCGGTAGGCAGTATTGATAAGCAAGCTGAAGATTTGCTGAAAATTACGCGTCAGTCTTTATACAACGCCATTGAGCAGGTAAAAGTCGGCAACAGAATTTCCGATATTTCCCAGGCAGTACAAGATTATGTTGAAGGGAAAGGTTATTCCGTGGTTCGCCAGTTTGTTGGGCATGGTATCGGCCAGCATCTGCATGAACCACCGGAGATACCAAATTACCGGCGAGCCGGCAGATCACCAAAATTGCTTGCTGGGATGGTTATTGCCATTGAACCCATGGTTAATGCCGGTGCGCATGACGTGAAGATATTAGGTGACGGCTGGACGGTAGTGACCAATGATAAGAGCCTTTCCGCTCATTTTGAGCATTCAGTTGCCGTAACTGAAAATGGTCCGCTGATTTTAAGTCATGGTCTGTAAAGCAAATTAAATATTAAATACAGTGGATATTTGAATTCAAATATGTTATTTTAATAAATTCATTTTTCGCTGCAAAGTTTTCATTATTTTGTTTTGCAGTATATTTATTTAAAGTTTTTTGTTTGATTTTTAGCGAGGTAGGCAAAATTTTATGGCTAAGGAAGAGGCCATTACTGTAGAAGGAACAATTGTTGAACCATTACCAAACGCGATGTTTCGTGTTGAACTTGATAATGGCCATAAGATCCTCGCTCATATATCGGGTAAAATGAGGATGCATTTTATAAAGATTTTACCCGGAGATCGCGTAACAGTAGAGCTCTCCCCTTACGATCTGACCAGGGGGAGGGTAACATTCAGGGCAAGAAGTCAAAGTAGAAACAACCGCAGGGAATAATCATGAAAGTTCGTACATCGGTAAAAAAAATATGCAGTGATTGCAAGGTTTACAAGCGCAAAGGTGTTGTGCGGGTTTCTTGTAAGGTTAAAAAGCATAAACAACGGCAAGGATAGTCGAAAATATAATGAGGAGGTAGACCTTGGCTCGCATAGCAGGCGTTGATTTGCCCAAAAATAAGCATATGGAAATTGCCCTTACCTATATTTTTGGTATTGGCCGTACCACCGCCCGAAAAATTCTTGATGAAGTCGGATTGCCTTATACATTTAACAGTGATGAACTGTCAGATGATGAGGCTGTACGCATCAGGAAGATAATGGATGATGGTTATTCTGTTGAAGGTGACAGGAGACGTGAAGTTGCCCTTGATATCAAGCGCTTGATGGATCTTGGTTGTTATCGTGGTATAAGGCACCGTCGTGGGCTCCCCTGTAGAGGACAACGGACAAAAACAAATGCCAGGACACGAAAAGGACCACGTCGTGCCGCCGGTGCCCGTAAAAAATAACATCTTTCAGATTAGAATATCAACGGACCTGAACAGGAGAAATAAATGGCCAGTCCGAAAAAGAAAACGAAACGTAAAGAAAAGAAGAATATACCTGAAGGGATTGCACATATCAAATCCACATTCAATAATACCTTGATTTCCATTACCGATAAACAGGGTAATGTCATTGCATGGTCAAGTTCAGGTGTTCTCGGATTCAAGGGTTCAAGAAAAAGTACCCCTTTTGCTGCACAGAATGCAGTGGAGACGGCCGCCAAGGTTGCCATGGATCATGGTATGCGTAAGGTTGAAATAAATGTTACCGGGCCTGGACCGGGGCGTGAGGCTGCTATCCGGGCGTTACAGGTTGTGGGGTTTGAAGTTAGTAGGATCTGTGATGTCACACCTGTGCCACACAACGGCTGCAAACCTCCAAAGAGACGTAGAGTTTAATTCAATTTAATATAATATTGCGAGCTGCAACGTTATTGAACGGTAATAACGGAGGTAAAAATTGGCCAGATATACAGGTTCTGTTTGCCGGCAATGCCGGAGAGAAAAATTAAAGCTGTTTCTGAAAGGGGACAGATGTTATTCTGATAAATGTGCATTCGAAAAACGAGCTTTTCCCCCAGGACAGCATGGGCAAGCGAGAATGAGAAAAGTATCTGATTACTCGATTCAGTTGCGGGAAAAACAGAAAGTTCGTCGTATTTATGGAATGCTCGAAGGTCAGTTCAAAAGATATTTTGTGATGGCTGAACGCGCAAAAGGTGTGACTGGCGAGAACCTTCTGGTTATTCTCGAGAGACGTTTGGATAATACCATTTTCCGGCTTGGTTATGCATCCTCACGTACGCAGGCCCGCCAGCTGGTTAAGCATAATCATATACAGGTTAATAGTAAAACCGTTAATATTCCTTCATATCTTATTTCTGTAAATGATGTTATTTCTATCCGTGAAAAAAGCCGCAAGATAGAAACAATTAACGACAGCCTTGAAGCAGTTGCAAGACGTGGTGTACCTAACTGGCTTGAACTGGATCAGAAAAATTACACTGGTAAGGTGAAAGCGCTCCCAGATCGTCAGGAAATCACGATGCCGATTCAGGAACAGCTGATTGTTGAACTTTATTCCAAATAACAACAGGTACACCTTCTTTTATTTGGAAATTACAGCAAGAGAACTATGATGGCAAATGAGGAAATCTTGACACAGGAATCGACTCCTTTTTATCGCAATTGGCATGATCTGATTAATCCCAATCCCTTGGAAGTAGATCATGAAACCCATAGTGAAAATTATGGAAAATTTGTCTGTCAACCGATGGAAAGAGGTTTTGCGACAACCATTGGCAATGGATTACGACGCATACTTTTATCCTCTATTCAAGGCGCTGCCATTACCTCGGTAAAAATTGATGGTGCTCTGCATGAATTTTCAACTCTTCCCGGGATTCTGGAAGATGTCACAGAGATTATTCTTAATTTAAAAGAGGTTCGGTTAAAGCTTAATACGAATAATTCTGCCACGGTAAGAATAGAAAAACGCGAAAAAGGCACTGTTACAGCAGCAGACATTATTGGTGGTAATGTTGTTGAGGTAATGAATCCTGAAAAACATATTTGCACCATTACCGGTGACGGCCATTTTATTGCTGAATTAGAGGTTAAATGGGGGAAAGGATACTCTCCAGCCGAAAAAAACAAGACCGAAGATCAGGCTGTTGGTGTCATACCGATTGATGCCATTTTTACCCCCATTAAAAAAGTGAAAACCCTTGTCAGCCAGGCCCGCGTTGGCCAACGTACCGATTATGATAAGCTGACCATGGAGATTCATACTGACGGTAGCGTGAAATCGGAAGATGCTCTGGCGTATGCTGCAAAAATTCTCAAAGAGCAGATGAGTGTTTTTATTAATTTCAATGAAGATCAGATTGAACAGGCAGAAGAAGAAAAATCTGATGTGAGAGAAGTAAAATCAATTAATCCTAATCTCTCCAAGAGTGTGGAAGATCTGGAGCTTTCCGTAAGATCGGCAAATTGCTTACGTAATGCACAGATTACCTATATCGGGGAACTTGTCCAAAAAACAGAAGCGGAAATGCTGAAGACGAAGAATTTCGGGCGTAAGTCCTTAAATGAAATCAAGCAGCTTTTGCAACAAATGGACCTTTCTCTCGGCATGAAAATAGATAAATGGGAACCCCCTGTATCATCTGCCGCTGTAGATGATCAGGATGAATAAAGAGGTATTGCAATGAGGCATAGGAAATCAGGAAGAAGGCTCGGACGAACCACACCCCATCGACAGGCAATGGTTCGTAACATGGTTACTTCCTTACTCGAACATGAACGCATCGTGACAACAACACCTAAAGCAAAAGAGGTGCGTAAGATTGCTGATAAAATGATCACTCTGGCTAAACGCGGTGATCTACATGCCCGGCGCCAGGCATTGGCCTTTATCCGCGACTCAAATGTTGTTTCTAAACTTTTTGATAAGCTTAGAGCTGAATATCAGGATCGGCAAGGCGGATACACCAGGATTATCCAGACGGGTAATAGAATTGGTGATGCGGCGCCGATGGCGATTCTCGAATTGGTTAATTATCAGCAAGCTATAGAAGGTGAAGCTGCGAATTAAGCCTTGTCGGAAAAATAATTTTGGTAATTTTATAAAGCCTGAGCATAGTAAATGCTCAGGCTTTTTTCGTTTATATGGCTGCCCTTGTTTGCTGAGTCTGTATTTTTTCTGAGATTAACCGCCGTGGTTTTTTTGGGATAATGCAAAGAAAATATTGCCTTGCGGGAATTCTTTTGTTATTTGATATAAACATTGATGGTACAGTTTTTTTTTAGTCAGAGTTGCTGGTCGTATCCTCACTTAAAAAAGGATAGTCAAACTGTTTGGCTATGAGAAATCTGTAAACGTTAATTTTTTTAATGATTCCTCATAGGAATGAAGGAGCAGTAATGGTACAGGGTAAAGTGAAGTGGTTCAATGAATCAAAAGGGTTCGGCTTCATTGAACGCGAAGATGGTGATGATGTTTTTGTACATTTCTCAGCAATTAAAGAGGAAGGATTTAAGACACTAAACGAGGGGCAGCGGGTTGAATTTGACATTGTCGACGGGCAGAAAGGCCCGGCGGCTGCCAATGTAAAAAAGATCTGAACATTCCTTGATATAACATAAAAAAAACCCACCTCAGCAGGTGGGTTTTTTTATTATAATTTTCTTTTATCTATCACCCGTTTTGCTTTCCCTTCAAAACGTTCCAGCGTTTTTTCCTCAACAAGCTTCACGTCAACACCGATACCGAGTTCTGTTGCCAATCGTTTTTTGATGAGCTCGACGAGCTGCCGCTGCTTTTTCATCTGGTCAAAAAAGATCGATTCAACTACTTCCACCAGCACCGTCACTTTATCAAGCCGGCCCTCGCGTTCGACGATGAGCTGATAATGGGGCTCTGTCCCTTCGATATCAAAGAGGATCGATTCAATCTGCAGGGGATAAACGTTGACCCCTTTAATGATGAGCATATCATCGGTGCGGCCGATCACTCTGGTCATGCGCTGAAAGGTGCGGCCGCAGGGACAGGGTTCCGGCATAAGCCTGGCAAGGTCCCGGGTACGATAGCGGATCACGGGAAAGGCCTCTTTGGTGATGGTGGTGAAAACCAGCTCGCCCAACTCGCCAGGGGTGACCGGCTCCAGGGTATCAGGGTTAATGACCTCAACAATGAAATGATCCTCATTGATATGGAGTCCGTTGCAGTAACTGCATTCCCCGGCCACGCCAGGTCCCATTACCTCGCTGAGCCCGTAATTGTCCGTGGCGATGATGCCGAGCTTGTTTTTTATTTCCGTCCTCATCTCTTCGGACCAGGGCTCACCCCCAAAGAGGCCGTATTTCAGCTGCAGGGTATTGATATTGATGTCCATGGCCATCATGGTATCGGCAAGCAGCAGGGCATAGCTCGGGGTACAGACCAGAGCCGTTGTTTTAAAATCCTGCAGTATCTGGATCTGCCGCTTGGTATTGCCGCTGGAAATGGGGATAACCGAGGCCCCGACCCGTTCAGCGCCATAATGCAGGCCAAAGCCGCCGGTAAATAAACCGTAGCCAAAGGCAATCTGCACCACATCATCCGCATCAACCCCGGTGGCCGTCAAGATCCTGGCCACCATATCCGACCAGTTTTTCAGGTCGTTTCTGGTGTAGCCCACCACCGTTGCCATGCCCGTGGTCCCCGACGAGGCGTGCAGCCGGACAACGTCCCGCAGAGGAACTGCAAAAAGGCCGTAGGGGTAATTGTTGCGCAGGTCGTCTTTGGTGGTGAAGGGCAATTTGCGCAACTCTTCCAGGGAACTAAAGCCATCCGGGTCTATAGCCAGTTCCTTGAATTTCTTACGGTAAAAGGGGACATGGGTGGCAACGCGATAAAGGGTGGACTGCAATCTCTCCAACTGGAGTTGCTCCAGGTCCGCCCTTGGCATGCATTCTTTTGCTTTATCCCAAAACATGTTCAGCCTCCATATAAATAAACCGGACAACGGGTGGAAATCTCGCTCAGCACTTTAAATCCCTACCTCACGGCCAAGATAGGCGCGCTGCACGTCTCTGTTGACAAGCAGGTCTTCCGATGGACCCTGCAGAATAAATTTTCCTGTTTCCAGGACATAGCCCCGATCGGCGATGGCCAGAGCCGCCTTGGCATTCTGCTCGATAAGCAGCACGGTGTTGCCGGTATCGCGCAGCTTGCCGATAATCTGAAAAATATTTTTGACAATGAGAGGCGCCAGACCGGTTGACGGTTCATCCAGCATAATAAGTTTTGGCTTGGCCATGAGGGCCCGGCCCATGGCCAGCATCTGCTGCTCACCGCCGGAAAGGGTGCCGGCCAGTTGGCTTTCCCGCTCCTGCAGCACCGGGAAAATATCATAGATCTGCTGCAGCTCCGCAGCGGTGTTAACCTTGTTTTTCTTATACTGAACGTAACCGCCCAAAATAAGATTCTCACGCACGGTAAGGGTGGAGAAAACCTGACGGCCCTCCGGCACAAGAGAGCAGCCGGCCGCGACAATTTTTTCCGGTTTGGTCTGGTTGATGGAATTACCCAGCAGCGCAATGTCACCGGCAGAGGCCTTAATGATCCCTGCTATGGTATAGAGCAGGGTGGTCTTGCCGGCCCCATTTGCCCCGATAATGGTGACGATTTCGCCGCTGTCGACATGCATGGAGATGCGTTTGAGCACCCGCAGTTTCCCATAGCCCGCCTCAAGATTTTTAATCTTAAGCATCCCCATCCCCCAGATAGATTTGTATAACTTCCCTGTTCTGCTGGATGGCGCTGGGGATATCCTCGGCTATTTTTTCACCGAAGCTCAAAACCACAATCTCGTCGGAAATATCCATGACCAGGGACATGTCATGTTCAACCAGCAGGACCGTAATGCCCTGGGCTTTGATTTTGGTGATCAGCCGGGCGATTTCCGCTGTTTCATAGATATTTAAGCCGGCCGCCGGTTCATCAAGTAGGAGAAGGGTGGGTTCAGAGGCCAGGGCCCGGGCAAATTCCACGGCGCGCTGCTGACCAAAGGCAAGGCTTGCGGCCTCCACCTCGGCATGCTGGCTGATTTCCAGAAGTTGCAGCAGCTCAAAGGATTTCTCACGGATTTTTTCTTCCTCTCTGCGGGCGGCGGGAAAATGGCACATGCCGCTGATAAATCCCGACCGGGTGCGGGTATGGCGGCCGATCATGACATTTTCCAGGGCGGTCATGCCCGGGAAAAGCTTGATATTCTGGAAGGTACGGGATATGCCGCGGCAGGCGATCTGGTATGGCTGCAGGCCATGGATCGGCCTGCCGTCAAAAAAAATCCGGCCGGAAGTGAGCGGCAGGTTCCCGGAAATCAGATTAAAAAGGGTGGTTTTGCCGGCGCCGTTGGGGCCGATGACGGATTTAATCATGCCCTGCCGCACGCTAAAGCTCACCTGGCTCACTGCCTGCAGTCCGCCGAAATGTTTATTGACATTTTTAATATCTAAAAGTGTCATGACCAATAACCTTGCATCCGCTTTTAGCTGTCGCGCGAAGATTTTTTGAAGAAGCGCCAAAGCTGCAGGCGCAGCAGGCCATGCGGGGCAAAAAGCATGATGATGATGAGAATGGTGCCAAAAACCGCATCATCATAGGAGCCGAACATGCCCCGCAGGGAAAGGAAATTGAGCAGGGCGGCCATGACCAGTGCTCCCCACAGATTGGCCATGCCGCCAATGGCGACAATGGCCACGTAGCGGACAGACTTCATGATGCCGGCCTCTGAAGGACCGATACCGCCGTTGTAATGGGTGAGAAAAATGCCGGCAATCGCCGCAAAAACAGCGCTTAAGACAAAGGTGTAGAGTTTGTAGCGCGAGGTATTCACCCCCATGGCGTTGGCCGCCTCTTCGGAGCCGTGAATGGCCCGCAGTGCCCGGCCGACCCGCGAGTCGATAAGGTTTTGCAGCAAAATGAAGCCGATGAGCAACAGCATACAGGCCACGTAATAATTCTGCACCCGGTTGCTGAAATCGCCGCTGACAATGATGCCGGGCAGCAGGGGAAAGCCGGGCACATCGGAGATGCCGTCCGCCTCGCCGAAGATTTCGATGGCAAGCGCCACCCGGAAGATGATGATGCCGAAACCTAAGGTCGCCATGGCCAGGTAGTGTCCTTTGAGTTTCAGCACCGGCATGCCGATGAGAAAGGCGATCAACACGGTGACGATAATGGCGGCAATACAGGCAATCCACGGGTTCACCGAGAGCAGCGCCGCGCCGTAAAGGTTCTCCCGGGAAACCAGCAGCCCGGAGGCGGCAAGGATGCTGATGACACCGTTGCCCTTGGCCAGCAGCGGGGTCAGATCAAAGGTGGTCAGCACGGCGGAGGTATAGCCGCCGATGGCAAAGAAACCTGCGTGACCGAGAGAGATCTGGCCGGCATAACCCATCACCAGGCAGAGACCGATAATGAGCAGAGCGTAGTAGGCGGTCATGGTCATCTGGGTAAGATAGTAGGCCGTGCCCGTCAACTGGGTGAGCTGCTGCACCCCGGCAAGGGCCAGCGCCAGCCCGAAGATGGGAAAATATTTGCGGGCCTTCATCAGAATTCCTTTAATCCCGCCGCCTCTTTGCTGCCGAAAAGTCCGTGGGGCCGGACAAAGAGGATGGTGAGCAGCAGGGCGATGGAAATGGCATCCTGGAAAGCCAGCGGCACAATGGATACACTGAACGATTCGATAATGCCCAGCAGGATGCCGGCGATGACGGCTGCCATGCTGTTGCCCAGGCCCCCCAGCACCGCCACGGTGAATCCCTTGATTGCCAGGGGGGTACCGCCGTCATACTGGGTATAGGTGATGGGGGAAACCACGCAGCCGGCCAGGGCTCCGATACCGGCGCTGAGCATGAAGGAAAAGGTCACCATGTTCTTCGTGCTGATGCCGCACAGGGTGGCGGCCAGCCGGTTGGCGGCGCAGGCCCGCATTTCCTGGCCCAGGGAGGTGAATTTGAAAAAAAGACTGAGCAGCGCCACGATGACTGAGCAGACTCCGATCACCCACAGCACCTGGGGTGATATGTTCGTGCCCAGGATGCGGAGGGTGGAGATCTCATTGCCGTTGAAATAGGGCAGGGAGCGCACCCCTTCCCCCCAGATGTGCAGCGCTGCCTCCCGGATCAGAATGGACAGGCCGATGGTGATGATGATCATGCGCAGCACGGATGGGTTCTTCAGCCAGCGGATAAAAATTATTTCAATCAGGGCGCCGATGATCATGGTGATGATCACGGAAAGGCCAATGGCCAGCGGCAGGGGCAGTAGGGTATGCAGGGAGATGGCAATCATGCCGCCCAGCATGACAAACTCGCCCTGGGCAAAATTGATGATGCCGGTGGTGTTGTAAATGATATTAAAGCCGATGGCCACAATGGCATATATGCTGCCATAGGTTATGCCGGCAAAGAGATATTGAAAAAAAAGTTGCGATGTCATTGGCGCATCATCAAGTAGCTGGGGCTCGCCTGGTTTGCAGCGAGTAAAAAGGGGACTGCCGCTTTGCAGGCACTCCCCCTTTCGCTTCGCTGTAAAATTTAATTACTTGTTATAAAGAGCAAACTTGCCGTCTTTAACGGTCAGCATGGCAAAAGAATCAATATCAAGGCCGTTGTGGTCTGCCGGGCTGAAATTGAAGATGCCGCCGGTGCCGACAAAGCCATGCAGGTTTTCAATGGCGTTGCGCACTTTCTCCGGGTCGGTGCTGCCGGCTTTCTTGATGGCCTCAACAAGGATCATGATGGCATCATAGCCATGGCCGCCGAAGGTGCTGGCAGGTTCCTTGAATTTTGCCTCATACTCATCCCGGTACTGGACCAGAACCTTTTTCTGGGGATTGTCGGCAGGCAGGGTATCGGCAACCAGCAGGCGGCCCGCCGGGAAGATAATCCCTTCAGCCGCAACGCCTGCGGCCTCTACATACTTGATGTTGCCAAAGCCATGGCTCTGGAAGATCGGCACATTCCAGCCGGCCTGGCGGATGTTTTTGGCAAGAATGGCCTGGGCCGGGACAATGGACCAGTTAACCACGGCCTGGACATCCTTATTGGCGCTGATTTTGGCGATAACGGCGCTGAGATCGGTGGCAGCCTTGTCATAAACCTCGGCCGCCACGATCTGGATGTGGAATTCCGGGGCGATGGCCTCAAGCTGTTCCTTGCCCGCCTTGCCGAAACCGGTATTGTCGGCCAGCACGGCTATTTTGGCAATGCCCATCTTGTTCATTTCCATGAAGATTTTTTTGGCGGCATCGCTGTCCTTCTGGGGGGTCTTGAAAACATAGCGGGCAACGGGATTAACGATAACCTCGGCCGCTGCGCAGGACAGGAGAATGGTTTTGGAATCCTCGCAGATCTGCTTGATAGCCATGGTTTCGCCGCTGGTGGACGGTCCGAGGATGGCCAGCACCTTATCCTCTTCGATAAGCTGTTTGGCAAAGGAGATGGCCTTTTCCGGGGAGCTGGCCGAGTCCTTGACAATGAGTTCGATGGTGTCGCCATTCACCCCGCCCGCGGCATTTATCTTATCCACCAGCATGCTGATAGTTCTGCTCTCCGGTCCGCCGAGAAACGACGCGCCGCCGGTTTCAGCGAGGATGGCGCCAACCTTGATGGTCTTGGCCTGGGCAGCGGTCGGCATGGCAAAAAAGTTTGCCATGGCCCACAGAGCGAGAAGGGTAACGGTCGAGAGAAAAAATCTTTTCATGTTCATCTCCTTTGTCAATTGATTGTGAAGCTATTTCTTAAATAGCATAAACCTCTTCCCCGGACAGCAGTCTGATACCGGCCTGGACCAGGACGTCAATGGCGGCATCGATTTTTTCAAAGCGGAAGATGATGAGACCGGTTTCGCCGCTTTTTTGCGTAAAGGCGTACATATATTCAATATTTAATTCGGCTTTTTTGATGATCTGCAGGACATTGGCCAGTCCGCCCGGTTTGTCCTGCACCTCCACCACCACCACACTGGTGGTGCCGACGGTAAAGCCTTTTTCTTTCAACACCTTGCGGGCGTTTTCCGTATCATTGACAATCAGCCGCAGGATGCCGAAATCCGAGGTGTCGGCCAGGGACATGGCGCGGATGTTAATGCCCTTTGCCGCCAGAATCCCGGTAATTTCAGCCAGCCGGCCCGATCTGTTTTCCAAAAAAATAGCTATCTGTTCAACTTTCATAGGTTCCTCGCTTTTAGGGGCCGTGAAGAAATAACCATTACTTTTCCAACCATTTCGTTACCGCCCCTTATGTCGTTTACCGCATTTCAATGCTACAGTTATTTTTGCCCAACGGCTGAGAAGTTGCCTGGTGCGCCAAGGTAAGGGAGTCTTGCAACGGCTGTCAGATCTTTCGCTTGTCAATGACCCTTTTGGCCTTGCCCTCGCTGCGCTGGATTGATTTCGGTTCAACCAGTTTCACCTTGCAGCTCACGCCGAGCAGATCCTTGATCTCATTCTGGATTTTTTTGGTCAGCCCTTCCAGGGTTTTCACCTCGTCGGAAAAGATGCTGTCGCTGACCTCAACCTGCACCTCCATGGTGTCCAGGGTGCCCTCCCTCTGGACGATGATCTGGTAATGGGGCTCCACCCCCTCGATACTGATCAGCACATGCTCGATCTGGGAGGGGAACACATTGACCCCGCGGATAATCAGCATATCATCGGAACGGCCGGTAATCTTCTCCATGCGGTAGAAGGTCCGGGCGCAGGAGCAGGGGGCGGTGATCAGCCGGGAGAAATCCTTGGTGCGGTAACGGATGAGCGGAAAGGCCTCCTTGGTCAGGGTGGTGAATACCAGTTCCCCCTTCTCGCCCAGCGGCATGGGTTCAAAGGTCTCGGGATGGACGATCTCCGGCAGGAAGTGGTCCTCCATGATGTGCAGACCATGCTGCTCCTCCACGCATTCGATGGCCACCCCCGGTCCGATGATCTCGCTTAAGCCATAAATGTCAATGGCCTTGATGCCGAGCTGCTTTTCGATCTCCTCCCGCATGTTTTCACTCCACGGCTCGGCCCCGAAGACACCGACCTTGAGCGCCATCTCCTTGGGATCCATACCCATATCCACCATGGCCTCGGCCAGATTCAAGGCATAGGAAGGGGTGCAGAGCAGCACGGTGGAGCGGAAGTCACGCATGAGCATGATCTGGCGCTTGGTGTTGCCGCCGGAGACCGGAACCACGGTGGCCCCGAGAGTTTCCGCACCGTAATGGGCGCCGAGACCGCCGGTGAACAGGCCGTAGCCGTAGGCGTTATGGATGATGTCCTGTTGAGTCGCCCCGGCCGCGGTCAGGCAGCGGGCCATCAGTTCAGCCCAGATGCCGATGTCCCGCTTGGTGTAGCCGACCACGGTGGGCTGGCCGGTGGTGCCGGAGGAGGCATGGATGCGCACCACCCTTTCCAGGGGCACGGTGAACAGCCCGAAGGGATAATTCTTGCGCAGATCCTCCTTGGTGGTAAAGGGGAGCTTGCTGATATCGGCCAGGGTTTTGACGTCGCCCGGCGCCACGCCGGCCTCATCCATTTTGGCCCGGTAGTAAGGGACTCTGGCATAGATCCTTTCGATCTGGGACTGCAGCCGTTTCAGCTGCAGGGCCTCCAGTGCCTCCCTCGGCAATGTTTCATATTCCTCGTTGTAGATCATTGTTGCCTTCTCCAAATGCTGTGCATGATGCTAAGCCGTGATCTTACGGCCCTCCCGGAAGGCCGCAATGTTTTCCTCAATTTTTCTGGGGATCCTTTTCTTCAGCACCTCAAGAAAAAGCTCTTCCTCAACCGGCAGAAAGGTGGACAGGGCGCCTACCAGCACCAGGTTTGCCGTCCTGATCTCTCCCACTTGCTTGGCAATGCTGAAACCGTCCAAAGGATAAACCGAGATGTTCAGGCTGGTGAGCCGGGACAATAAATCCGCAGGATAAACCATCTTGCCGGTGGCCACGGCCGGCGGAGGGATCTGATGGGTATTGACGATCACCTTGCTGCCCTGGTGCAGAAAAGGCAGATAGCGCACCGCCTCCATGGTTTCAAAGGCCACCAGATAATCGGCCTGGCCTGGATCAATCAGCGGTGAGTAGACCTTTTTTCCATAGCGCAGATGGGCGACCACCGAACCGCCGCGCTGGGCCATGCCGTGCACCTCGCTTTTCTTGGCGTCCAGGCCGCACTCAAGCAGGGCAAAGGCGGTGATCTCGCTGGCCAGCAGAATGCCTTGGCCGCCTACCCCGCAGAAAAGGATGTTGCCGCTTGGTTTCATTTCTTCTCCTCCGCTTTGCCGATGGCCTTGAATTTACAGACCGCCAGGCACTGGCCGCAGCCATTGCACATCTCCATGCTGATGCGGGCATAGCCCTTCTGTTTTTCCTTTTTCCCCAGCTTTTTGGCCTCTGCCGGGGTCAGCGGCATCCAGCTGATGGCCGGGCAGCCCAGGTGAACGCAGGTGCCGCAGCCGGTACAGTTGTCCACCAAGGTGGTGAGAGGCATTTTGGGGCGTTTGCGTTCCTCCGGCAGGAGCACGCAGGGGGCGAGCGAGATGATGACGGAAGGTTCGGGCCGGTCTATCTCTTCGGTCAGGACCTTCTTGCATTCCTTAATGTCATGCGGGTTAACGGTGCGCACATGCCTGACGCCGATGGCCCGGCACAGCTCCGTCAGATCAATGGCATTGGCCGGTTCCCCCATGATGGTGCTGCCGGAAGCGGGGTTGGCCTGGTGGCCGGTCATGGCGGTGATGCGGTTATCGAGAATGATCACCGTGGACATGCTTTTGTTGTAAACCATGTTGATCAGGCCGGTGATGCCCGAGTGGATAAAGGTGGAGTCGCCGATCACCGCCACCGTCTTGCCCCGGGCCGCCTCTCCCAGGGCCTTGTCCATGCCGTGGGCCACGCCGATGCTTGCGCCCATGCACACGCAGGAGTCCATGGCGGACAGCGGCGGCAGGAAGCCCAGGGTGTAGCAGCCGATATCGCCGGCAATAAAAACGTCATATTTGGCCAGGTTGTAAAACAGCCCGCGGTGCGGGCAGCCGGGACACATATTGGGCGGCCGGGGCGGGATGTCCACCGGCGCAAAGATTTCTCCGGTCTCCTGGCCCAGGGCTTTTTTGATGATAAAGGGGTTGAGCTCGCCCATGGCCGGAATCTTGTCTTTGCCGGTGCAGGCAATGCCGGCGGCCTTGATATGGGTTTCGAGAAAGGGATCAAGCTCTTCGACGACCACGACTTCATCCACCTGGGCGGCGAAATCGCGGATCAGCTTAAACGGCAGGGGCCAGGTGGTGGCGATTTTCAGCACCGCGGCCTTGGGGAAGGCCTCCTTGACATAGAGATAGGAAACGCCGCCGGTGATAAAACCCAGCTTTTTATCGCCCTTGTCAATGCGGTTAGCGGCAAAGGTCTCGACAAACGAAGCCAGTTTGCCCATCCGTTCGGCAATGGAACGCCGCCGCATCCTGGCGTTGCCGGGCAGCATGACAAATTTGGCCGGCATCTTTTCGATGGCCACCGGGACCTGCCCTTTTTTTCTTTTGCCAATCGCCACCATGCCCTTGACATGGGCCACCCGGGTGGTGGTGCGGAAAAGCACGGGGGTGTCGAACTCCTCGCTGATGGCAAAGGCCTGTTTGAGCATCTCCATGGCCTCGGCCGGGTCGGACGGCTCCAGCATGGGCAGCTTGGCGGCATAGGCATAATGGCGGTTGTCCTGCTCGTTCTGCGAGCTGTGCATCTCCGGGTCATCGGCGGTGATGATGACGATGCCGCCCCGCACGCCGGTGTAGGAGGCGGTGAACAGCGGGTCGGCCGCCACATTGAGGCCCACATGCTTCATGGTGACCAGCACCCGGGCCCCGGCAAAGGAGGCGCCCAGGCCCACCTCCAGGGCCACCTTTTCGTTGGGGGCCCATTCGGCATAGACATCTTTATAGGTACAGAGATTTTCCAGGATTTCCGTGGAGGGCGTGCCCGGATAGCCCGAGGCCACCGTCACCCCGGCTTCCCATGCAGCGCGGGCAATCGCCTCGTTGCCTGACAGCCATTGTTTATTTTTTGAACTGACTTTCGTCACGTGGTTCTCCTTGGCTCAGCGGTTTCAAGCGGCCGGGTCCGGAAAGGGCGCAGACCCGGTCTTATTGTTACTTTGCCATGCTACTTATCATGGATATAAAGGAAGTTCAAGCAAATGAAAGGGGAGAAAGGGGTAAAAAGTGTCTACTTCCGGCGACAGTGTCGCGGCCGGATTCCGGACAGATGAAAATTCTGCTGATATTTCGGATGGATTGCCGTAATTTGCCCATTATGGAGCGGAAAGTGAAAGCAGAAACCATAACTTTCCCAGCCAGGCTCAGGCAAAATTACGCTTGCCTATCCAGTGGAAAGGGGTCAATAATGAAAAAATATTGCCGGCAAATCATGCTGTTTTGCTGCGGCAGACTTATCAACCCCTCTGACCCGGAGGCTGGCATTGGCCGACAGATTCACCCGGAAACCGCTTCCGTCCGGCGGCGCAACCCATGTGCCGGCCGGAATTCTCCCGGTTGTCCTGGTTTATGCCGTTTTTTCCGCCCTGTGGATCATTTTCACCGATATTGCGGTGAAGCGGCTGTTTCACGACCCTGCCTGGATTATTCTGATCAGTACCCTCAAGGGCTGCCTTTTTGTCGGGGTAACATCCCTATTGCTCTATGGACTGCTGCGGCGGCAGATCGGCCGCGCCGAGCCCGGTGAGACGCCGCCTGCCGGCCTGCGCCCCCTGCTGCTGCCCATGGCTCTGCTCATCGCGGCCATTGCCCTGATGACAGGGGGCGCCATCATCCATACCATTGTTCAGCAAAAAGACCAGGAGGAGGCGGCCCTGCATACGGTTGTCGGCCTCAAGGCCCAGCAGATAACGGACTGGCTGGGTGAGCGTAATGCCGACGCCCGGTTTGTGCAGTCAAGCCTGCCCTGGTTTGAGCTTTATCGTCACTGGCGGGAGACCGGAGACGCCGCAAGTTTTGCCCAGCTGCAGACCCGGCTCCTGCGCTTCCGGACAATCAAAGCCTTTCAGGCCGTCCTGCTGCTGGACGAGCAGGGCAAACTGCTGTGGCATTCGGAGGGAGCGGAGCCCTCCCTTGATCCGGCCATCATGCCGGCCATCCGACAGGCCGCGGCCGACGGCGGGATTGTCCGCCTCGGGCCATACCGGGACCCGGGCGGCCTCCTGCACCTTGACTTTATCGCGCCTCTGTCCGGTTTGGCTGGTAAACCTCACCCGCTGGTCGTCCTGCATATCGACCCGGCAGACTATCTGTTCCCCACCCTGCAGTCCTGGCCGACACCCAGCGTGAGCGGCGAAACCCTGTTGTTTAGGCGGGATGGCTCCCAGGTGTTCTGTCTCAAAAGGCAGGCCATGGTGGGCATGGCTGCCCAGGGGCAGCTGCCGCTGTCGGAAAAAAATCTGCTGGCGGCCCAGGTGCTGCGTGGGGAGAGCGGGCTGGGCCGCATGATAGAAGGCGTTGATTATCGGGGCGTGCCGGTAATGGGCGTGGCGCAGGCCATTGCGGAGACGGACTGGTTTCTGGTTGCCAAGGTGGATAAAGAAGAATTCTACGCAAAATCCTATCACAGCGTTTCCTGGATCGCCCTGACCGGTATGCTGGCCCTGTTCATGGCAGTGGCCGGCATCCTCATCTTCCGCCAGCGGCAGGAGCTGGCCGCCTCTCTGCGCCTGGGCGAGATCCAGGCGGCTAAACTGCAGGCCCTGGCGCTGCTGGACTCCATTGCCGAGGGCTCCAAGGACGCGATCTTCGCCAAAGACGGCCAAGGCCGTTATCTTCTCTTCAACCGGGAGGCGGCCCGGCTGACCGGCAAAACCGTGGACCAGGTGCTGGGCCGGGATGACACGGCCATCTTCCCGCCGGATGAGGCCGGGATGCTGATGGCCGCCGGCCGCCAGGTGATGCGGGCGAACAGGGTAATGACCGGCGAGGAGAATCTGACCACCATTGACGGCAAGCTTACCTTTCTCGTTACCAGGGGGCCGCTGCATGACGCGGATGGCAAGGTTGTCGGCATCTTCGGTATCTCCCGCGACATCACCGCGCGCAAGAAAATGGAAGACAATCTGCGGGAGAGCGAGGAATTCAAGCATGCCATCCTGGATTCCATGTCGCCCCATCTGGTCGTGGTGAACCCGGCGGGGGTGATCGTGGAGGTCAACGGGCCATGGCGGCGTTTTGCCCTGGAAAACGGGCCGGAGCCGGGCAGGGCGGCCCGGCGCACCGGCATCGGCAGCAATTATCTGGAGATCTGTGCGGAGAGCACCGGGGAATCCTCGGCAGGGGCCCTGGAGGCCCGGGACGGTATTCAAGGGGTGCTGGCCGGAACATTGGCAAGCTTCAGCCTGGAATATCCCTGCCATGGGCCGGATAAACAGCGCTGGTTCAGCATGACGGTCACCCCGCTGGGAATCGGCGGCAAGGGCGTGGTTATTGCCCACACCGATATCACGGCGCGCAAACGGATCGAAGAGGACCTGCGGGAGTCGCTGGAGGAGAAGGACGCCCTGCTCAAGGAGGTGCATCACCGGGTGAAAAACAACCTGCAGATTGTGGCGAGCCTGCTGAATCTGCAGGCCAACCGGGTTCCGGACCGCAAGGTGGTGGACGTGCTGATTGATACCCGTAACCGGGTCCGGTCCATTGGCCTGCTGCACGAGGTCCTTTACCGTTCCGGCAACCTGGCGCAGATCAATTTTCCCGCCTACGTGCGGGAGCTGTGCAGCCAGCTGCTGCGTTCCTTCGGGCAGGCGGCAGCCGGGGTCCGGCTGGAGGAGTCGATTGCCTTGGTGGATCTGCCCCTGGAGCAGGCGGTGCCCTGCGGTCTGATCATCAGTGAGCTGGTCTCCAATGCCCTGAAACACGCTTTTCCGGATGGGCGGCCCGGCAGGGTCATGGTGGAGTTTCATCGGGATGAGGGGCAACGGCTTCTGCTCTGTGTCCGGGACAATGGCCTGGGGCTGCCCCCTGATTTTGATCCGGCTGTCACCTCCACCCTAGGGCTGCAACTGGTTGCCAACCTGGCAGGCCAGCTGGGAGGGGAGATGACGGTCAGCCGGCCGCCTGAAGGCGGTGCGGTTTTTCAGGTGTTTTTCCCCAAAAGAGTCTAAGAAAATCCCGCTGGGAGGATAATTTTGCATTCATATCGGATTCTGGTTGTTGAGGATGAGGCGATTGTCGCCATGGATATTGAGTCCCGGCTGACTGCCATGGGTTATGTGTTGGCCGGTCGCGGCAGCAGCGGCGAACAGGCCCTCCTGCTGGCGGCGGAAAATCATCCCGACCTGGTGCTGATGGATATCCGGTTGCAGGGGGACATGGACGGCATTGCCGCGGCCGAGGAGATCCGCCGCAGATTCCATATTCCGGTAATCTTCCTCACCGCCTATTCCGAGGATGATACCCTGGACCGGGCCCAGCTTACCGCGCCGTTTGCCTACATCCTGAAACCCTTTGACGACCGGGAACTCAAGTCGGCCATCCAGATTGCCCTCTACCGGCATCGCACGGAGAAAGAACTCCTGCGCATGAATCGTCTCTACGACGTGTTGAGTCATGTGAACCAGGCGATTGTACGCCTCCGCTCCCGGCAGGAGCTGCTGCAGGCCGTCTGCCGCCTGGTGGTGGAGCATGGCGGCGTGGATCTGGCCTGGGTCGGCTGGCTGGAGCCGGCCACCTCCCGGATAAGCCCGCTGGCCAGCTCCGGTATCCACCCGGAGATGCTGGACCAGGCGGAATTTTTTGTGGATGAGCGGCCGGATGGCTACGGCGACCCCGGCAAGGCCATCCGGGAAGGCAAGCCGGTTGTGTGCAACGAGTGCGGCCAAGGACGGTGCCTTTACCCTGCCCAGACCTCACCCGCCCGCTTCGGTTTTCAATCCTGCGCCTCCTTTCCCCTGCGTTTTCAAGGCCAGCTTACCGGAGTGCTGAATCTCTGCGTGGCGGGCCAGGATTTTTTTCAGCAGCGGGAGCTTGAACTGCTGGAGGAGGTGGCCTTTGATATCTCCCACGCCCTTGACAGAATCGAGGATGACTGGCAGCGCAGGCGGCTGGAAGAGGAAAGGAAACTCACCTCCGAGGTGCTGGGGCTGCTCAACAGCGCCGCAGACAGCCGCGGGCTGCTGAAATCCGTGCTCCTCGCCCTGAAAAGGTGGTCCGGCTGCGAGGCGGTTGGCATCCGCCTGCACGACGGGGAAGATTTTCCCTATTTTGAGACAGCCGGTTTCCCCGAAAAATTCGTCCGGCTGGAAAGCAGTCTCTGCTCACGCAACTCCCGGGGGGAGGTGCTGCGGGATGACGCGGGCCATGCTCGGCTTGACTGCATGTGCGGCAACATTATCCTGGGCCGCTTTGATCCGGCCAAATCCTTTTTTACGGCGGACGGCAGTTTCTGGTCCAATTGCACCACCGAGCTGCTGGCCACCACCACCGAGGCCGACCGGCAGGCCCGCACCCGCAACCGCTGCAACGGCGAAGGGTACGAATCCGTGGCGCTCATCCCCTTGCGCGCCGGTAACGAGACCTTTGGCCTGATTCAGTTTAACGATAAGCGGAAAGGCATGTTTACCGTTGAAAAAATTGCCCTTTTCGGACGGCTGGCGGAAAATATCGCCAATTTCCTGGACAGGCTGGAGATGCAGGAAAAAATCAAAGAAAGCGCGGCCCAGCTGCGGGCCATCGGCGATGACCTGCCCAACGGCTATGTCTACCAGTATACCCGGGAGGCCGATGGCAAACCCCGGTTCCTCTATGTCAGCGCCGGGGCGGCCCGCATTCACGGAGTAACCCCGGAGGAGATACTCCGCGACGCCGGCACCCTGCACGGACAGATCGACCCGGAACAGCTCGCCGAGTTCATGCAGGCGGAAAAGATCAGCGCCGCAGATCTTACTGACTTTGTCACGGATCTGCACATCCGCCGGCCGGACGGCAACTGGCGGTGGCTGCAGGCCTGCTCCCGGCCCCGCAGGAGGCAGGATGGCCAGGTGGTGTGGGATGGGGCGGCAATCGACATCACCGAACGCCGGCAGACCGAGATGCAGCTGCGTAAACTTTCCACGGCGGTGGAGCAGAGCCCGGCAGTGGTTCTCATCACCGATCTCGCGGGAAACATCGAGTATGTCAACCCGGAATTCACCAGGGTCACCGGCTACAGCCGGGAAGAAGTCCTGGGGGAGAACCCCCGCATCCTTAAATCAGCTGAAACGCCGGACGAGGTATACCGCGATCTCTGGCAGACCATCACCGCAGGCGGTGAGTGGCGGGGGGTGTTTCATAACCGGCGCAAGGATGGCACGCTTTTCTGGGAACGGGCCTCCATCTCGCCGGTCCGTGACGCAGCCGGGGTCATTACCCACTTCATTGCCGTCAAGGAGGATATCACGGCCCAGAAATCCCTGGAAGAGCAGCTCCAGCAGGCCCAGAAGATGGAGCTGATCGGCCGCCTGGCCGGCGGGGTGGCCCATGATTTCAACAACATGCTGATGGTGATCCGCGGCCATACGGAACTGGCCATGGAGCAGACCGGCCCGGACAGCCCTCTCTATCAGGATCTGCAGGAGATCCGGCGCGCCACGAAACGCTCGGAGGATCTCACCCGCCAGCTGCTCGCCTTTGCCCGCAAGCAGACGGTCAGTCCGGTGGTGCTGAACCTCAACGATACCCTGGCCGGCATGCTGAAAATGCTGCAGCGGCTGCTCGGCGAGGATATCGAACTGCACTGGCTGCCGGGCGGTGAGCTGTGGAACGTGAAGATCGATCCCTCCCAGATCGATCAGCTGCTGGCCAATCTGGCGGTCAACGCCCGGGATGCCATTGCCGGTAACGGCAAACTCAGCATTGAAACGGCCAATGTGGCGCTTGATGAGCATTATTGCGCCGGCCGCCAGGAATGTGTTCCCGGCCACTATGTCCTGCTTGCGGTCAGTGATACGGGCTGCGGCATGAGCAGGGAGGTGCTCAGCCACATCTTTGAGCCGTTCTTCACCACCAAGGAAGAGGGCAAAGGCACGGGGCTGGGGCTGGCCACCGTTTATGGCATCGTCAAGCAGAATAACGGTTTTATCAACGTTTACAGCGAGCCGGGCCAGGGGACGACCTTCAAGATCTATCTTCCCCGCTACGTTACCCAGGCCGCGGCCGCCACGGCGGAAATCCCGGCGGACACCCCGCTGCGGGGAACGGAAACCGTGCTGATCGTCGAGGACGAGAAGGCGATTCTGGAGCTCAGCAGAAGGATTCTTGAACGGTTGGGTTACCGGGTATTGACCGCCGGCACGCCCGAGGAAGCGCTAATCAGGGCCCGGGAGTATGCAGGCCCCATTCATCTGCTGCTCACGGACGTGGTGATGCCCCAGATGAACGGCAAGGAGCTGGCAAAAAGGCTCAAAGACATTATCCCCGGCCTGAAATGCCTGTTCATGTCCGGCTACACCGCCAACGCCATTGCCAGGCACGGCATCCTGGATGAGGGCATCAGCTTTCTGCAGAAGCCGTTTTCCGCCCAGGATGCAGCCGTCAAGGTGCGCAAGGTCCTGGAGCAGCAATAGCCGGGCGGTGGGATGTCTCCTTTGGGGCGTTACCGTCTTTTCCCTTGACAGCCCTGTTTTGTCCATGGAAAATCCGGGCAACTCGGCCGTAGGGGCGGTTCGCGAACCGCCCCTACACGATTGCCGGCCCGGATGAACACGGACTTCTTTGTTTTCAGTCCGCATTTTCCTCATTTTCTTTTCCTGACTGGCATTTTGCCGAAAACCTGGTATAGAAATGCAGAAATACGCAATAAACAGGTCGCTTTCAGCGGCCTGACGTATTATGTGTCTTATTTCAACTGGAGGAGAGGGTGCCGGACAGGAAGGAAATCGAGGATGTGCTGGCCGAGCGCCACGGGGCGGCACTCCAGGCCCGCATAGCAGAAGGCGTGGTAGGGGTCATGGGCCTGGGCGGACTCGGCTCCGCGGTTGCCGTGGCCTTGGTCAGAATAGGTATTGGCAAGTTGCTCCTGGCCGATTATGATGTGGTGGAACTGAGCAATCTCAATCGGCAGTATTATTTCGCCGATCAGATCGGTTTACCCAAGACTGTGGCTCTGCGGGACACTCTCCTCCGGATAAATCCTTACGTCAGCCTGGAAATAATTAACGAACGCCTGAGCGAAGAACGCATCCCTTTCCTGTTTCAAGGTGTCGATGTGCTGGCGGAATGCTTTGACGATCCGGTGATGAAGCCCGCCGCCCTGCGGGCCGCGTTGACCGGGCTTGCCGGGGTGGGCTATGTGGGGGCCTCGGGCATGGCCGGTTTCGGCGACAATAACCGCATTGTCACCCGCAGGATTTACCCCCGGGTGTATCTGGTGGGTGACGCGCAGGCCGAGGTCGGCCCCAGCCAGGGACTCATGGCGCCCAGGGTGGGCATTGCCGCCCATCACCAGGCCAACCAGGTGCTGCGTTTGCTGCTGGGGGTGGATGAAGAGAGCGAATGAGAGCTGGTGAGCTGATGAGCACAGAAGGAATGATGCAGATAATCTGTAACGATGAAAAAAAAGAGATCCGGCCCGGCACCGCCCTTGTCGCCTTTCTCGCTGAGTTGGGCGTCAAGCCTGACACGGTTTTTGTGGAATGCAACGGGGTCATCATCAAAAGAGATGAATACGAGACTTACGTGCTGCCCGAGGGGGCCCGGCTGGAATTAATCCGTTTTGTAGGAGGCGGTTGACATGTTAACCATTGCCGGCAGGACTTTCCGGTCCCGGCTGTTCGGCGGCACGGGCAAGTTCTCATCGCCGCAGGTGATGAAGGAGGCCCTGGAGGCCTCAGGCTGCGAGATGGTCACTGTGGCCTTGCGCCGGGTGGACCTGGCCAATCCGGCCGATGACATCATGAGTGTGCTGGACCGGCAGAAATTTCTCTTCCTGCCCAATACCTCCGGGGCGCGGGACGCCCACGAGGCGGTTCGCCTGGCCAGGCTGGCCAGGGCCGCCGGCGGCGGGGAGTGGCTCAAACTTGAGGTGACCCCGGACCCGCGCACCCTGCTGCCCGATCCGGTGGAGACGCTTAAGGCCACCGAGATCCTGGTCAAGGAAGGTTTCATTGTTTTGCCCTATATCAACGCCGATCCGGTGCTGGCCCTGCGGCTGCAGGATGTGGGCGCGGCGGCGGTCATGCCGCTCGGCTCGCCCATCGGCACCAATCAGGGCATTCTCACCGCCTTTCAGATTGCCATTATCATTGAACAGGCCAGGGTGCCGGTGGTGGTGGATGCCGGTCTCGGCGCCCCTTCCCACGCGGCCCAGGCCATGGAGATGGGCGCCGAGGCGGTGCTGGTCAATACGGCCATTGCCGTGGCCGGTGATCCGGTGCGCATGGCCCGGGCCTTTGCCATGGCGGTGGAGGCGGGCCGCGAGGCCTTTGAGGCGGGACTTGGCGCCAGACGCGCGGAGGCCGCCGCTTCCTCCCCGCAAACCGGCCTGGATTTCCTGCGCTGAATTTTTTCACCACCGAACGCACGGAGATGTAGGGGCGGTTCGCGAACCGCCCTTGCGGTGCCAGCGGCGGTTAATTTTTTT
>JALNXE010000059.1 GCA_023230525.1 Desulfobulbaceae bacterium | reverse complement strand
CGAGTTTTCTTCTCTCCAATCGTCGATTCTCGACAGCGCCTCGAACTCATCGATAACAGAGGCTTCCACCTGTACATTCAACGCCGTCACTGCGACCGATCGGTCCTTGGTTTTACTTATAATCCTGTCCAGACATTTGATTATTTCGGGTTCCAGGGGGAGATTTCGAGCGCACCTGATTTCAAGAAGTTCCGCCGCGGCAAAAATGAGTGCCTTTTTGTTGCTTTGCAGGGCGGTAATGCACAACTCCATGACCTCCGGAATATCATAGCCGGCATCAAGCCTGCCGATGATATCCAGGGCCAGGCTCTTGCGCTTATTATTGAAGGGATCCCGCGGGTTTTTCAGTTGGTACATCTCCTTGGCGAAACCCACTAACTCCAGCGCCAGTGCATGCCGCGACTTTTCCCGGCTGCCGGCCGATTCAGCAAGCACTGCCGGAGTTAAAGGCAAGCGTTTCCCCGGGGAGCCATGCTCAACACAGTAATCCGCGATTTCCCGAAGAGTCACAAAGACCCGCTGCTCAAGAACATTTTTATTGGGCCCCTTTTCGGCAAACAGTTTTCGTTCCAGGTCCAAAACCGGTTTAACCGATTCCAGTGTAGCGCGATTTAATGCAAAATAACGCGAAAGGTCGTAAGCCTTGTGGATGAGTTCCCGCTCCCCTTCTTTCGCGCCCGCCAAAAACAGGTTGTTGATATCTTCACATAGCCTGGCAATCATGAAATTTTCTCTCGCTTTATAAGAATGCTTCTATTTGCCTCTTGCTGCCCAGTCCAGGAACGGAACCGTCATCTGCCACGAAGGTAAACTGCGTTCCACCCTCGGAATTGGCAAAGGCCGCCATTTCCGATGCCAGCGATTCCGCATGGCAAACATCGGCCTTGAATTGGCGGGAGCTGTCTTGACCGCTGGCTATCTGTTTCTGAAGGATATCGAGAGCGGTCATGATTTCAAAATTTATGTGACATCCATGATCCAAGATTGAGAAATTATAGCTTCACCCAGTTCAACTTTAAGATTTTTCACTGCCTGTATGGCGCTGGCAAGCTCTGTCTTAATTTCATGCCGTTCAGTGTTGTAGTGGCTGCCGTTCTCGCCGCAAATAAACAGGTTCTTGCCGCCCACGTTGATCTTGTGGGTGCCGAGAAAGGCCTTGTAGTCGATGATCTCAATGGTCTGGATACGCATGGCTCAAGGATTGTCCGGTTGTTCTTCAACGATCGTTCCATCCTTGAGAATCGCCACTCCGGCGCCCACGCGCCTGGCCTTTTCGCGGGCCTTTTGGGCGGCGCGCTGCATGGCGATTTCGGCCTTGATAAAATCCGGGTCGCGTTTCCTGTCTTTCTGTTCCGGGTCAATGGCTTTGACGCTCATAGGTTCACTCCTTCTGCGATGAGTTGCGGGGCGCTGCCGGAATTATCGTACAGCGCCCATTCACTGACAATCGGTTTATACATGGTTTCAAAATTTCGCAGCCCGGCCGCAAACCGTCTATGGATAGTCGGTTCAGGCACATTATGCCCGCCCTCCAGCACCCGTTGACGGACACGGGCGAGAGCCAACTCGGGGGAGGCAAGCCGCAAAAAGAAAAGCTTGACGATGTAGTCGTCAGCCCGCCAGCCGGGGATGAGTTTGGCATACCCTCGTCCGCTCAATGTGGTTTCAAAGGCGAAACTCTCACCCCGCCGGGAGTGTTCGAAAATTTCCGCCAGCATCAGCCTGCCTGCCTTGAAAGCAGCTCGATCCGGATCAAAGGGAGCGAACCCTGCGGCAATCAGATCGGCGTTGATGAAAATCGGGCAGTTGGCCTCTTTGGGCAGAAACTCCTCGGCAAAGGTGGTCTTGCCAGCCCCGTTCGGTCCGGCAATGATGATAATTTTCTTCTGATTATGTGACTTCATCGTTTCAGGGCCTCGCGGATGGTGCGGACCAGGTGACTTGCCGCATTGCTGATAAGCTGATTGATCCAGCTCACATCCTTGCCGGTCAGTCCAGGAACGGAACCGTCATCGGCCACGCCGATAAACAGCGTTCCACCCTCGGAATTGGCAAAGGCCGCCATTTCCGATGCCAGAGATTCCGCATTGCGAACATCTGCCTTGAATTGGCGGGAACTGTCTTCGCCGCCGGCTATCTGTTTGTGGAAGTTATCGATGGAAATCATGGCTTTTTTATCGGGGTACACCTGTTTCAGTTACCTCTCAGTGAGGTTTTCAGTCAAATGATATCGTTGCTCAGTGATTTTATCAGTTACAGACAGACTGTTCCGGGATGCCAATCCCGCCGCAACAGCGCGGAAACTTGCCAGGCCGGCCTCAAGATTTTCGATGATTTCCTCCGCCAGGATTTCGGGTTCGGGGAGGTTGTCAAGATCGGCGAGGCTTTTGTCCTTGAGCCAGAATATATCGAGGCTGGTCTTATCGCGGGCCACGATTTCCTTGTAGGTGAACTTGCGCCATCTGCCTTCGGGGTTTTTCTTTTCGTCCCAGGTCGCTTTTCGTGCGTGGCGGTTTGATGGGTTATAACAGTCGACGAAATCCTGCAAATCCTCGAAGCGAAGCTGCTTTTTCTTCAGGGTGTGGTGGATGTTGGTGCGGTAATCGTAAAACCAGACTTCCTTGGTCCAAGGATCTTTACTCGCTTCCCGATTGTCGAAAAACAAGACATTTGCCTTCACGCCCTGGGCATAGAACACGCCGGTCGGCAACCGCAAGATGGTGTGAAGTTCGGTGTTTTCCAGGAGCTTCTTGCGTACCGTTTCACCGGCGCCGCCTTCAAAAAGCACATTGTCGGGAACAACCACCGCAGCTTTCCCGGTGGACTTGAGCATTGTGCGCACATGCTGCACGAAGTTCAGCTGTTTGTTTGAGGTCGTGGCCCAGAAATCCTGGCGGTTATAGGTAAAGTCTTCCTTTTCTTCCTTGCCCTCGCCATTGGACGAGGTGTAGCTGCTTTTCTTGCCAAAGGGCGGATTGGTGAGAACATAATCAAAGGTTTTTTTCGGCGCGGCAATCAGGGCATCAGTCGGATCGATGGCAGGCTCGCCGTCAATCTCGCCGATGTTATGCAGAAACATGTTCATCAAGGCCAGGCGGCGGGTGTTGGGGACTATTTCGTTGCCGTGGAATGTCTGATGTTTCAGGAAGTCTTTTTGCGCCTTGTCCAGCTTTTGCTTGGCGACGAAATCATAGGCAGCCAGGAAAAAGCCGCCGGTGCCGCAGGCCGGATCGGCGATGCTCTTTTTCGGCTCCGGCCGCACGCATTCCACTATGGCCTTGATCAGGGCGCGGGGGGTAAAATACTGCCCGGCGCCGGATTTTGTGTCCTCGGCGTTTTTTTCCAGGAGCCCTTCATAAATTTTCCCTTTCACATCGGTGGACACATCGGTAACCCAGTTCTCTTTGTCGATCATGTCAATGACCTTGTAGAGCATGGCCGGGTCCTGAATCTTGTTTTGCGCCTTGGTGAAGATGTGCCCCAGCATCCCTTTTCCTTTGCCGAGCTCCTGCAAGAGCTCCAGGTAGAGGCTTTCCAGCTCCGCCCCTCTCTTCTTGCGCAGCTGAGGCCAGCTGTATTTCTTCGGGATATCTATCTCTTTCTTATAAATCGGATTTGAATATTCATCCGCCATCTTGAGGAAAATCAGAAAGGTGAGCTGCTCCAGGTAGTCGACATAACTCACCCCGGCGTCACGCAGGACATGGCAGAAACTCCATACTTTGGAAATGATTTGATCAGCGGTCATATATATCTCTCACCTCGTCAGGCTGTATTCAGTAATTCTTCAATCCACACCTTGTCGCGGAAACCTGCGATCACTTTGCGGGCGAAGGTTGACAGTTCCGCCTTGTCGGCCATGGCATCACTCAGCCTCACAATGAGGCCGTGAAAGGCGTTGTCTATCGCCGGATCACCGGCATCGCAGCGGTCAAAAAGTCCGTCCGCGGTTCGGATAGACTGCTTCAGGTCCGCGGCCAACACCCTGCGACGCTCGTTCAAATCCGGATGATCCAGGTGGTACAATTTAATAGAAGTCTCGGCGCGTAATTTTCTTACTGGGTGGTCTTTGTGTTTGGGGCAGGGCCGGCCATCGTCATAAAAATCCAAAAAGCCTGGATCTTGCGCCCGGCAAGGATCTAATAAGACCGGGCTTTCATAAGCTTCCTGCCCGGCAGCTTCAGCCCGCAGGGTGCCATCAAGCAGAGGGAACTGATCACCTTTCCCCTCAGTTTCACCGGTTTCAGGATTCTTGCGTTGACTGTTGCAGTAGGTGCAGGCATAACGGAAATTTGTTTTGTCAAACGCAAGCCATGGATAGAGGCTTTTCGGCCGGAAGTGATCAACTGCGTCATCCGAGCGTTCCTGCTTGATCTCACAATACCAGCATTTGTCACAGGAGCATTCGGCGAGAGCGTTTTTCAGTGCCTGCCAAATTTTACTTTGGCCGCTAACCGTTTTCGTCCCATTGGCAACCGCTGTTCTCGCATCATCTGCTTTTTGATCCCAACCCTCTGGACAGTTGAGGTGGGCATTATTGATAGTGCGCAAACCCTAGCCCTCCTGCTTTGTTTGGGCTAATGCCTGTTGGACCAGCTTCCTGGCCTTTTCTCTTCGTTCAGCCGCCGACAAATCGACCATTTTCTTTCCTTCAGGCTGCTCCTTGTCATTCTGATACCGGGCTTTGAGATATTCAGCGAACACCGGGTCGCGCATCTCGTACCGGAATCCATACCCCTCAAGCTTCAAGTTGATCTGCTCAAGGGAATCACGCTCCTCCGGCGTCAATGGTTTTTCTTTGCTAGCCAGTTTTCGTTTCTCCTCCAGTAATTGAAATGTCTGGCTATCAAGCGCGGCAGCCAAGCCGAACATGTCGCTGGTAACAATGCCGGAGTATCCCATCCCTCTTGGGTCCATATCCGGCAGGACGGCGGATATCCTCAGAGTGTCCGGATCTCTTTTCAGGATTTGCACCTGACCTTTTACCAGCTCCGCCACGGCAAGGGGATTGTGAGTGGTCAAGACGATATGGCTGCTTTCTCGGTCTTTATCATGAGCCCCGACAAAATTTTTCAGATGCTGGAGATAATCCACGCACCATTGCGGGTTGAGATGGGTATCCGGCTCATCGAGCAGAAAGAGGCTTTCCTCTTCAGCCGTGAACTTCAGCAGGCCCAACACGGTAAGGAGTTGCTGCTCGCCTTCGCTCAATTCCCGGAAGGTGACGGAACCGTCGTTTTTTCTGAGTTTTACCCGGATGCGGACTTCTTCGATCAGCTCGGAGACGTAGGTGCTTTCGACTTCTCGGAAAAACTCCCGAGGTTCTTTGTCTCCAACCAGGTCACGAAGCGAATCCAAATCCTTCACATACAGGTAACGGAACCCACGGGTCTTTTTGTTCCAGAGGGTGGCGTCAACCCGGCGGTTGATTCGGATGGGGGCAAGGGATATTTCAAGAAGCCTATTCAGAAAAGTGCGGACAACACCCCTGGCCCCCCAGAAAATTTCCTTGTTTTGGGTTTTATCCCAAGGAGGCTGTTTGAGGACAAAAAGGACGGAGTCGATACCGCCTTCTTTTTCCAGCCCAAGTTGTTTATCCAGGAAGTCTTTAACGACATCGTCTTGCTGAAGAATGAAGGCCAACAGCACAAACTGGCTATGCACCGGCAGGGCATAAAACAGGCGGCGCATCCCCGGGTCTTTTCCTGCCCGCAAGTCGCGGTCATAACCAGCTAGATACTTACGGAAAACCTCCTCCAAACGATCACTGGTGCCGGAATAATAACCAAAGATATATTTTGGCAGGTATTTGTCTTGGTCTTTTAAAAACTTCGAGATTGCGAGGGGTTGGCCAAGGTCATCCTTCTCCGTAAGCTCCTGTCCCGCGTCTTTTACATGAATTTTGAACGTCTCTTTTTCACGGGAGGGATCGGCGTCGATATGCACCCACCATTGATCCTGCATCTTGTATCGCAGACGATAGGGGAATGATGGCTTGTTCTTGACGCCTGCCAAATTCTGGCCCATTACCAGATCACGGAACAGGGTGGCGAGGGCCTCAAGCACATTGGATTTGCCGGTGCCGTTCCAACCGATAACCACGGTAACCCAATGGTCTTCGTCGAAATCAACGGTGACGTCCTTGAGGTTTTTATACTCCCCTATCCAGAAATGATCCAGCCGCACGATCAGGCCCCCTGCGCCAGGCGAAGCCAGTCTTCTTCGCCACGGCGTTCAACGCTAATCTTGTTCTCTTTCACATAGCCGCGCAGCTCTTCGTAAATTTTCTCGATGACATCGGTCTCAGCGCCATCGGCAATGCCGCACTTGTGAAATGCCTCCTGCGCGCTCATCCAGTCATTGGCGGTTTTCATTATTTCCATGAGGTCGGCCATGGTGATCACCTCTTTTCCCTTTTTAACTTTGCGCGGTTTTTTCTTTTCTTGTAATTGGGCGTGTTCCCGCTCCGCTTTAATTCGGGCTAACAGTTCTGAAGCAGGTTCGTCGTTTGGGTCTTGCGGAACAAGCTGTCCGGAGAATGCTTTCTTTAATATTGCTTGTCGAAATGAGACAGCTTTTTCCAAATCTTCATCTATTTCATTGTTTAACCTGTCGATTACGGAAAAGACCTCATGTAAACAATCAATCACTTTCCTCTGTTCTTGGCTTGGAGCTAAGGGTATTAGGCAATTTTTTAGCTGTGTAGTATTAACTCTAGGGCGTGTGGCACCATGAATTTGATTTTCTAATTGCTTATAAGCATTGCGCGTAGATAGGAATGTCGCCAAGTAATGATTGAAAACTGATTCCCCGTAACTTCGTACGCAGAAGCAGTCGGCTTTGTTAACGGCAACATCGATATTGTCCGGCAGAACCACAACTCTATTTCCATCAGCGACAAAGGAAGAAAAGATAACATCCCCAGCTGAAACCGTATGTTTTTTCAGCGTCTGATATTTTTCCTCGGTAATGAAAGATTCATTTTCGTTTTTGAACTCAAGAGGCCCAATATTTTCTAGGCGAATAACACGGACACCAGAATCAACGTAATCACCTGATTTCAGGTTCGATCCAAAAGGACCATCAAAAACTTCTACGCTCAAATCCCCCAACCTGAGCCAAATCCATCCTGGAGGAAGTATAGGCAACTTTTCTATCTCACCTTCCGCAACCACTGACATATCGACAGGCTTTCTCGGTTTAACAGGCCTTTTTTCCTGCTCACCCTTTTTCTGCCACTCCTCAACCGCCTTTTCCCATGCGGCGAGTTGTTCCTGGTAGCGTTTCTCACGTTCTTTTTTGATGCGGGTAAGGAGTTGGTCGGCAGTTTCGAGTTGGTCGGCATGCTCGACGCGCCATTGCTCGGTGAGTTTGCCTTCAAAGACGTGTTTGAGTAGTGCCTGGCGGTAAACCTTGAGCTGCTCTCGGGCGGTGGTGAGGCTTTCCACACCCTTGTCGAGTTCGGAGAAGAGTTCTTCGATTTTGGCTACAATGCGGTGTTGTTCGTTGAGTGGAGCGATTGCTACCTCAACTGCATTGTAATCGTCACGGCTGAGCCCTGGGACAGCTGTTGATTTATCCAGCGCTGAAAGGTTTATCCCTCTCAGAAGATGTTCAAAATAATTAAGATGTATACTTTCATGCTCCTCTGCAAAGTAAACTGTGTCAATTGGCCAACAAGGCGTTTTTGAGTAGTAAACTTCCCCAACTGACCCTTTTCGGCCGATTATTAGGGTTGGCTTTTTTGTTAGCGCTTCATCATGACAACCAACAAGACCACTTGAGCCATAAACAGGGAACTGGCCGGTTTCAATCCGTTTCCCTTTCGTCAATCCTTTTCCATATACAATAGGTAACACTTCCCCCAGAGGGGATATTTCCCAGCCTTTGGGCAAGGCATCAAATACTTGTAAGCTATTTTTATTTAATTTCACGCAGCCAAAGCCTCGTTTAATTCATCTATCAACGGTTCCATCCCTTCGCCGAACAGCTGCCACATTCGCCCCAGCCCGCCCTTGGCGTCAAAGGGCGAAAGATCCAAATCATCACGCTCCAGGTGAAAAGAATTGGCGATGTGATCGCGGATCATGCGCAGCCATTCCATCTGCTGCTCGTTGAATTTGGGGGCGTTGCCGCTGTGGCGTTTGAGTATCCAGTTCTGAAAGTTGCGGCGTACCGTATCATCGTAAGGCGTGATCGTCGAGTCAATTCCGCAGGCCCGGCGAATGAGGGTAACCAGGGCGCTTAGTTCACTATGAACCGACTTGCCCTCCACCTTGTCGAGTTGGGCATAGGCGTGCCATACCCTGAGAGGCGCGAGTTTTGGCTGGTCCGCCTTGAGCTTTTCCAAGACCTCCTTGATCATTCCATAGGTCACTTCGCGGCGGCGGTAGGGCTGATCGTAGAAAATGCTCAGGGCCACTATTTCGTCCTTGTGCTTCTCCAGGTAATCGCAAAATTCCTGGGTGAGTTTTTTGGCGTTTTCAATGCTGTCGCCATGCCAGCCGGCAAAGTCGAGGTTGTCCAGATTGATGGTGTCAATGATCTGCTCATGGCTGCGGCGGATACCCTCGATGAGCTCGCAGAGTTCGCCGGTAAAGAGCCGGGTGGCCTGCTTGAACAGACCCTCTTGCGCCTTTGCGAGCTGTTCGTCCGAGGGTTCGTGCTCCGGCGGAATCTGAAAGTCCGTGCGGGCCTTGGCCTCGATCATGTCGCCGTTCATGGCGTTCAAGAGGCCATGGATAAGTTGGGAAAGACTCGCGCCCCCGGCCCGGTTGCTGATTTTCTTCTGTTCGTCTTCGCTCAGCTGATTATTGAGCCGGGCCAGGCGGTTGGCCAGGGAGGTGATGGTGTCCTCATCGTTTACGCCCATCATCACGCTGTAGAGCAGGTCCTTGAGGGAAACGGACGGTTTGCGCTCCAACGGCCGGCTGTCGGTTTTGAGCGAGGTGGTGACGCCAATGGCATCGACAATGACAAAGTGGGTTTTGCTGGTGGTCACCGATGGGGTGACCTTTTTCAACTCGTCATAGCCCAGGGTGCGGGTACCACGGCCCTTCATCTGTTCGAAGTAATTGCGGGATTTGACATCGCGCATGAAGAGCAGGCACTCCAGCGGTTTCACATCGGTGCCGGTGGCGATCATGTCCACAGTGACGGCAATGCGCGGGTGGTAGTCGTTGCGGAACTGGGCCAGGACAGACTTGGGGTCTTCCGTGGCCTGATAGGTTACTTTCTTGCAAAAGTCGTTGCCCTCGTCAAACTCCTCCCGGACGATCTGGATGATATCGTCGGCGTGGCTGTCGGTTTTGGCGAAGATAAGGGTTTTCGGGATCTCGGTCCGGCCGGGAAAAATCTCCGGCAGCTTGTCGCGGAAGGTGCGGAGGATCTTGCGGATCTGACTCGGGTTGACCACTTCCCGGTCGAGCTGTTTGGCGGAATACTTTTCATCGTCATCCTGCTGGGTCCAGCGTTTTTTGCGGGTGAGGCGGTCGCGTTTTTCGATCAGTTGCTTGGCTTTGAGATTGGCTCCTTGCTTGGTGATTCCCGTCTCGATGGTGTAGACGTCATAGCCCACATTGACACCATCGGCCACGGCGTCTTCATGGGAATATTCACTGACCACGTTTTCCTTGAAAAAGCCGAAGGTGCGGGTGTCCGGGGTGGCGGTGAGACCGATCAGGAAGGCGTCGAAATAATCGAGCACCTGCTTCCAGAGGTTATAGATGGAGCGATGGCATTCGTCGATGACGATGAAGTCGAAATATTCGACAGGGATTTTTTCGCTGTAAACCACCGGCAGCGGCTTTTTGGGCAGGGCATGCTCGGCAGGGTTTTCCTGCTCGGCCGCTTCATCCAGGGGCTCCCCTTTCAGAATGGAATAGAGGCGTTGGATGGTGCTGATGCAGACCTGGCTTGAATCGGCGATAAAGCTGGATTTAAGGCGTTGCACATTATAGAGCTCGGTAAACTTGCGGTTATCATCATTGGGCACATAGGCCATGAATTCCTGCTCGGCCTGTTCGCCAAGATTTTTGGTATCGACCAGGAACAAGACTCGTTTGGCATTCGCGTGTTTCAACAGACGGTAGATAAAAGTAATGGCCGTGTATGTCTTGCCGGAGCCGGTGGCCATCTGGATAAGGGCGCGGGGGCGATTCTGCTTGAATGAGGTTTCCAGCTTGGTGATGGCTTTGGTCTGGCAGTCGCGCAGGCCTTGTGGGTTGAGCGCAGGAAGATACTGCAAGCGGCTTCTGAGGGTATCGGTATCTTCGAGCCAGACTGCTAAAGTCTCGGGCCGATGGAAGGTGAACACCTCGCGGGAGCGTGGTTTGGGGTCGCGGTCATCGCGAAAGCGGGTGATCACCCCAGTGCTTTCGTAGATAAAGGGAAGGGGCTTGTTATCCGAGATCCATTTGAGCCGGGCATGGGCGTATTCCGCCGACTGTTCTTCCACTCTGGTAATATTCTGCCCTTCTTCCGCCTTCTTTGCCTCGATGACGCCAACCGGGTTTCGGTCCACAAACAAAACATAATCGGCAGGACCGACAGTGGTTTGGTATTCCCGAATGGCAACTCCCTGGCCGGCATTAAAATCGATTTTATTTTTAGGCTGAACGAACCAACCCGAAGCTCGCAGCATGCGGTCGATGGCATCGCGAGCCTGTTGTTCCGGATTTTGGTTTGTCTCCTGCGTTTCTTTACTCATGGCTACTCTTCTAAAAAGAAATCCGAATCGATCTTTTTGATTTCATAGACATCCACAATGGGAACTCCCAGGTTGTAATCGATCATCAGGTCCACAAGCCTGTTGCCGTCGATCAAAACGACCTTTGGGTCAATGGTGGAGACATACTGTTCGGCATCCTTGGTGAAGGCGCCGGTGGTGATGAACACCCCTTTCTTGGCCCGTTGACCGTGCAGAGCGCCGACAAATTTCTGCACCTCGGGCCTTCCTACAGAACCCTGCCAGCGCTTGGCCTGAATATAGATGACATCAAGCCCGAGTTTGTCTTCCTTGATGATCCCATCTATCCCTTCATCGCCGCTTCGGCCCATGGCCTGACCGGCATCCTTGATGGAGCCACCATAACCCATTTTGACCAGGAGTTTAACCACCAAATGTTCAAAAAATTCCGGCGAATTGCTTGAAATATGTGTAAGAAGCTCGCTGGCCAGACTGCGGCGGAGTTCCTGGTAGGCACTTTCAAAAATTTCTTCCGGGGTCGCAGTTCGTTCCTCATCCCCGGCGTTTGCATCATCTTGTCATGCTTGTTGCTCGACGCATGGAAATCGACAAACTCGGGAAACTGTTTCAAGTGCTTGACCCGAAGATCGTCAGGGTTTGATTTTAGTAAATCGTGGCCCCGTTCCGTGATACGAAAAATACCTCGTTTCGGGCTTTCAAGAAGAAGCGCCTTGGCAAGATAGACTTTTGCGCTGCCCCCCTCTGTTTTTACAGATGGAATAACGTTCCCTGAGACAACCTTGTCAATCCTTCATTATTACTTCCCAGTGCCCCCCCTTGGCCGGTCCGATTCGTCTCAGCACCCCTTTATCCTTCAACCGGGAAATAATTTTTTCCACCCCTGTCGTGCTTAAACCTACGACCGTGGCAAGTGAAGTGATGCTCGCTTTTCTGTTTTCCACAAGGTGCAAAAGCACGGCTCTTTCATTTTCACCCAACTTTTCACCCAACCTGTTCTCCGCCACATTCCCATGATCCTCCCGCTCCATCGCCAGCGCATCCTGATCCTTCGGGAAAACCGTCCGGACAAACCGGGATGAAAAGACATAGGCGTCACGGGAATAAGCCTTGAGAATCCGGGGCATGCAGGAACCGAGGTACTCCAATGTCCAGATTCTTGAACACTCGCATCAGCGTCTTGTTGCGGGGATGGAATACCCGGCAAAGAAGTCCTCTCGTTCTTCCCCAGGGTGAATATAACCTGCGGAGGTCATTTCCAGGCGGTCGGCGAATATTTCGAATTTGGGTACCAATTCGGTGGTGTAATCGTTGTGGATAATAGTGTTGATGACTGCCTCGCGTAGGGCGACCCGGTTCCATAGATTGCGGTTTATCCGTTCTCTCGGCGTTATTTTGGTGATGGTTCGATTTTCAATGCCTTCAAGCCTGTCCAGCACCTGCTTGCAGGTCTTGAGAGACAGCAGAAGCCGTAATCCTTGCTTTCCACCAGATCCATCCGATCTGTTCCCGCATATTTCTCTCGCTTATTTTCAATACGGTTGGACTCAATCATGGCCGGAATCCTCTTTTTTTCCACAAATCATGGCAAGATGCGGCATATTGAAACATGATTTATTTTTTTCTCACAGTTCTGTTACTCCTGGCCCTGATGGACAACATCAAATCGGGTTTATAAACCTGGGTGAGCTTTTCGCTTTTCGAAAATCAACATGTTTATTTCTTAACCACGGAAAACACGGGAAACACAGAAAATTTTTCTCTCTACATTCTTTTTATTCCGTGACCTTCCGTGCCTTCCGTGGTTCATATATCCTGGTTCAAAGTCTGTTTTCCAGCCTCGGGAAGCCGGTATTGCTGCCTACTGCTGCGGGGCTTGTCAGGAATGGTCATTTTCGAACAGCTTTCCCTGGGGAGACAGCGCAGCGCTGAGCCCATTCCTGTCCTTCAGCATATCGGTCGGTGAAATGTATCGTTCTCCCAGATCATGAAATTCCGGTTCCGGCAGACCTGTCTCGCGGCAGCGCTCGATCATGTCGTGGATGCCGGTGCCCATTCGTTCGATATATTTGCTCAGGGAGAGGGGCTCGGCAATCAACGGTAGTCATTTCAGAAGGAAACTGTTGGCAATTAAGGAGTTTGAAAGAAAAACACCGTAGCGTATTTGTATTATATCAAGGAGCTGCTTGCCGGGTCAGAATAATTCCGGCCATTTCATGGAAGTGTGCATGATGCGCAAAATGACGATCTCTCCATTGTGCTCCGCATAGGGTACGATAAATGGCAGATCGGCAATAATCAATTCTCTGGTTCCGGGCACCCGGCCAGGTCGGCCCATGCCCGGCTGTTGACGCAGCAGCTGAATGCTGTCCCAAATCTTTTGGGCAAATTTTTGGGCGTTATCCGGATTATCCGTTGCGATATACCCTATTGCAGGTTGTTCAGCGCCCGCCCGGTCCATTTAATCCGCATTTACACCCCACTTTTTAAAGCTGGCTGCTGCCTCTTCCGGCGGGGCTAAATCACCGTTACGCATTTCGTTAAGGCCTTCTTCAACCTCATGGACAAACCATTCCTCATAACTTAAAAATCGTTCAATTGCCTGGCTGATAATCCATGTTCGCGATCTGCCCAAGGATTTCGCCATGGAATCAATCCGATCAAGCATTCTATCGTCCATGCGGATGGTGGTGCTCTTCATGTTCTTCCTCCCCACAACGTATTCATGCGTATTCATATGTATTTATAAAAAATATATTACTGGCTGTTGTGGAAATAGCAACACCTGATGATCTGGATAATTGAATTCATCGCAGCTCAGGCCATCCCCCGCGAAAAAAGAAGAAGAGAAAAGCCTCCGTCCAATCTGCACACAGCCTCCAGGTGTTCTCCTTGCATATGGCAGCTAACTTTGCCCATAAACGCAAAAAAAGGGCCAAACCCTTTGTTTCCAAAGGATTTGGCCCTTATTATTGATGGTGCCGAAGGCGAGACTCGAACTCGCACGACCGTAGGTCACTACCCCCTCAAGATAGCGTGTCTACCAATTCCACCACTTCGGCAAAATCTGAGGTTATTTTTCTTTACTCTCTGCTTTCCCTTCGCTTGCGGGAGCTGCAGCTTTTTCCTGTTTTTCCTGAACCGGTTGGCCCACTTCCTGGGGCGCAGCGGTTTGGGGCGCAACGGTCTCTGCGGGCTTGTCAGCCACACCTTGGGCTGCTCCGGTCTTCTCGGGCGCACCTGGTGCCGCCTGGGGAGCCGTGGGAGCCGGGGTTTCCGCCGGGGTCAGCGGCATGTCCGGAGCAGTGCCCGGCTGGGGCAGCGGCTCAGCGGATCTTTCTATGGAGTTCCCCTGGGTTTTTTGCGCATCAAAATCTTTCATCACGGAGCTTGTGCTTTTATGTGATGAGATATAGGCCAATGCTATTGAGGTGACCATAAAGGTGATCGCCGCCATGGTCGTCACCTTGTTGAGTAACGGCAGCGGGCCTTCGGAGCCGAACACCGTCTGGCTTGAACCACCGAAGGTGGCGCCCATGTTAGCGCCCTTGCCTTGCTGCAGCAGGACGATAATCACGAGAAAAAAACAGACAATAATATGTATAATCGTTAGAATATTTACCATTATTCAATAGAAAATCAGCTGGCTGCCAAGGCAAACAGCTTCACATCCATCCCCAGCCTAGGCTGATTTTTTAAAATTTATTATACGGCAGAAAGAATCGGCTTTTAATGCAGCCCCGCCAACCAGGGCACCATCAACATCATCCTGGGACATCAGTGTGTCAACGTTATCAGCATTGACGGAGCCACCATACAATATTCTCATTTGGGTGGCAATATTTTTCTCATACATGCCGGAGAGGAGATTTCTAATGAAATGATGGGCTTCCTGGGCCTGCTCCACGGTGGCGGTCTTGCCGGTGCCAATGGCCCAGACCGGCTCATAGGCGACCACCAATTCCTTGCCGTCGGTGAGTTTGATGTTCAGCAGTCCATTGCGCAGTTGCCGTTCAAGAATCTGGAAGGTCTGGCCCGCCTCCCGCTCCTCCAGGGTTTCTCCGAGGCAGAGCACCGGAGCCAGGCCAAAGCGGGCCGCTCCGGCTACCCTTTTGTTGATCATACCGTCCGTCTCGCCGAAAATATGGCGCCGCTCCGAATGGCCGATAATGACCAGGCGGCAACCGACATCCAGCAGCATAGCAGGTGAGATTTCGCCGGTAAATGCCCCCTTTTCCTCCCAGCACACATTCTGGGCGCCCAGCAGCACCGGTGAGCCGGCAAGCACCTTGCCGACCGCGGCCAGCGCGGTAAAAGGCGGAGCCAGCATGACATCCCGGTCGGCGGGGATCGCGGCCTGCGCCACCGCCCAGGCCAGGGCCTCGGCCTCGGCCAGGGTGGTATGCATCTTCCAGTTTCCGGCAAGTAATGGTCTACGCTCCATAATTTCCCCCTCAGGCATCCTTTGCATCGAGAGCCGCGACTCCCGGCAGTTCCTTTCCTTCCATCAGCATGAGAAACGCGCCGCCGCCGGTGGACATATACGAGATATCATCCGCCCAGCCCGACTTATGCACCGCCGCATTGGTATCGCCGCCGCCGACAACGCTCAAGGCGTGCGAGGCGGCGACTCTCTGCACCAGGGCCATGGTCCCTCGGGCATAGGCATCCATTTCAAAGGCGCCCATGGGACCATTCCACAGGATGGTCCGGGCCGGGGCCAGAGCCTCGCCGAACAGGATGGTGGTGGCCGGCCCGATATCCAGCATCATCCATTCAGCCGGGATGTCCTGGATGGGCACGATCTTGGTCTGGGCATCGGCCGCAAACTTTTCCGCCACCACGCAGTCAACCGGCAGATAGAGCTTGACCCCCTTTTCCCTGGCGGTACGGATGAGGTTTGCCGCGGTTTCCAGCAGATCGTCTTCAACCAGGGATTTGCCTATTTGATAGCCCTGGCTTTTCAGAAAGGTATTGGCCATGGCGCCGCCGATGATCATGGCATCCACCTTGTCCAGGAGATTAATCAGGGCAGTCAGCTTGCCGGACACCTTGGCGCCGCCGATGATGGCCACCAGAGGCCGCACCGGATCGCTCACCGAGCGGTGGAAAAAATCCATCTCTTTCTGCAGCAGAAAACCGGCCGCGCATTGCCCGCAGAATTTGGTTACGCCGACCACCGAGGCATCGGCCCGGTGGGAAACGGCAAAGGCGTCGTTGATGTAGACATCGGCAAGCGCGGCAAGATTGCGGGAAAAGTCCTCATCATTTTTCTGTTCCTCGGCATGAAAGCGTAAATTTTCCAGCATCAGCACATCACCCGGCCGCATGGCTGCCACCATTTCCGCCACAGGCCCGCCCACACAGTCAGGGAGCAGCCTGACCGGTTTTTCAATGAGCTGGGACAGGTGCCGGGCCGCCGGCGCCAGACTGAACTCCTCGAGCCGTTTGCCTTTGGGCCGGCCCAGGTGTGAACAGATAATCACCCTGGCATTCTGCGACAAGGCGTGGACAATGGTCGGCAATGCCTCGCGGATACGCGTGTCATCGGTAATCCGCCTGTTCTCGTCAAGCGGCACGTTAAAATCAACCCTGATCAGCACTTTTTTATCTTTGAGGTCAATATCCCGGATGTTTTTCACGACTGGCACCTTTTATCATTTGCTTATTATGAATGGAAAATAATCATTATCTCAGTGTTACCTGCCATATGCGCTGAAGTCAAATTGCAAATGAGATGGTCAGGAGATAAACAAATCACTTCTTCTGGACGCCCTTGGCGATATTTAGTTTGTAGACGACGGCAGCCTCCCTGGGTGAGGAGTAATAATCCCTGCGATAACCGATCTGGCGGAAGCCGAATTTTTCATAGAGTCCTCGGGCAACGGCGTTGGAGTCGCGCACCTCCAGGTAACAGCGGCCCGCCCCTTCCTCGGCCATGCGCTGCAGGGCGGCCTGCAGCAGCAGGCGGCCCAAACCCTGCCCCCGGAATTGCCGGATGACGGCAAATTTCAGGATCTCCGCCTCTCCGGCCACGGAACGGCAGCAGATATAGCCGGCAAACCGGCTGGAGTCGTCATGGCAGGCAACAAACTGCCAGGCGCAGGGATGATACAGCTCCTCGGCAAACTGGGCGGCGGTCCAGGCCGGCTTTTCCTCCTCGGCCAGGACCAGCTCAACCAGATCAGCCTCTGTCATGGATCTGATAATCAAATCGTCACATCAAACCATCTGTTCGGCGATGGAAACCGTGCGCTCAGCCAGCATATTGGTATAGCTGCCCAGTTCGTTGTCATACCAGCCGTAAATGACCGCCTGGGTAATCGGCACATGCAAAACATTCTCATGCAGGCAGGAGACGCCCTTGATCTTGGTCAGATTCACCCTGATGGTGGCGGTCCGGGTATGGGTCTCGGTCCCTTCAATGATAGCCGCGGCAAAAGGTGTGCCGATAATATCGCTGGAAACGTTCTGCTCATCAGAGTATTGCAGGTAGGGGCTTGTCTTGGCAAACTCCCGGTAAATGGAATTGATCCTCTCCCGCTTGATGGGATTATCCAGATCATCCTGCAGATTGACGACCAGGACAATCAGAGAGCCGGTCGAGGTGGGGATGCGGACGGATTCGGCAATGAAACCGATCTCCTTCATTTCCGGAATCACCAGGCGCAGGGCCTTGGCCGCCCCGGTGGTGGTCAGAATGATATTGTTTAAGATACTGCGGTTTTTACGCAGATCCGTGGCCCCGGTTTTCGGCAGACTGTCCAGCACCTTCTGGCTGCTGGTGGCGGCATGCACCGTCACCATGGAGGCGCTCAGAAAATTTTCCGCCCCGATCTGGTCGAGCAGGGGTTTCATCATATAGGAAAGACAGGTGGTGGTGCAGGATGCCGCGGAGATGAGATTATGCTTGGAAGGGATATAATCTTCCGCATTGATGCCCATTACCGTGGTCACGGCATCCGCCGGCATATTCAAACCCTGCTGTTTGATCTTGAAGGGCGCGGAGAGAATGGCCTTTTCCGCCCCTGCGGCCAGATGTCCGCGCAGGGCTCCGGAGCGGGTATCAGCGTCGGCGGTGGGGTCGTTGAAGACGCCGGTGGTATCGACCACCACCCTGACTCCGTTCTCTTTCCATTTGATATCCTTCGGATTTCTGGATTCCCGCAGAATCTTCACCGGCACCCCGTTAATGGTCATGGTGCCTTCGATTTCATTTAAATTTTCGATCATCCGGCCGCCCTTAAAGCCGTACAGGTAGTTACCCAGACGGCCGTAAGAGCTGTCCCGTTCTATGGAGGCGGCAAGATCCGCTAGCCCCCGTCCTATCTCGCGTCCGGTATTGACTACTATTTCTGAAAAATATTTTCTGCCGACATGATGCCATAACGTCAGCTTACCGATCCGGCCGAGAGCGTTAATCCCTAACTTCATTTTGTTTTGTTCTCCTTCATGGATTTATTTAAGATGCAAGCATCGGTCTGTTTCGGGCAACGGAAACAGAACAGCATATCTGTGCAGTATGAACCGGGTGATAGGGTAATTATCCCTAAACAACAAAAGGAACAATTACCAAATAAAACAAAGGGGGCAGCAGTGCGCAAGCAAAACTTTATCCCCGGCCATAAAATAACAATAACCTGACAAAACATCAACCCCTGGCGCAATACGTGAATACCTACAGCCGAGTAATGCCGGCAAAGGTACGCAAAAGCGGAGGGAACAAGCTTGCCGGAAATATCCGTGGCCTGTTTATGATGAATTCGTAAAAAGTCTGTTTTCACCACGGAGCACACAGAGATCACAAAAAAAAAATTTAATTACAACTAGTTATCTCTGTGAGCTCTGTGCTCTCTGTGGTTAATTTTCAGTTTTCACGAGACCTTCATTTATAAGACCGACAGATAACGCTCGCCGGTGTCCGGCAGAATGACCACCACCAGCTTGCCCTGGTTTTCAGGCCGGCTGGCCACGGTCAAGGCGGCCGATACCGCGGCCCCGGACGAGATCCCCGCCAGAATCCCCTCCTGGCGGGCCAGCTCGCGGGTTACAGCCAGCGCCTCCTCGGATTTCACCCGGATCACCTCATCGATCAATTCCCGCTTGAGGACCTTGGGCACGAATCCGGCGCCGATACCCTGGATCTTATGGGGGCCGGCCTTGCCTTCCGACAGCACCGGCGACTCATCCGGCTCCACGGCCACCATGTACAGGCCGGGCTTGCGCTGGCGGATGACCTCGCCGACCCCGGTCAGGGTGCCGCCGGTGCCCACGCCTGCCACGAAAATATCTATCCGGCCATCCGTATCCCGCCAGATTTCTTCCGCCGTGGTCAGCCGGTGCACCTCGGGATTGGCCGGATTTTCAAACTGCTGGGGCATGAAGGCATCCGGCATCTTTGCCGCAATTTCCGTTGCCTTGGCGATTGCGCCCCTCATGCCTTCCGCCCCAGGGGTCAGGACAATTTCCGCGCCCAGCAGGGCCAGCAGTTTCCGCCTTTCCATGCTCATGGTCTCGGGCATGGTCAGAATGAGACGATAGCCCTTTGCCGCCGCTGTCATGGCCAGGCCGATACCCGTATTGCCGGAGGTGGGCTCAACCAGGGTGGTATGGGGTTTGATCAACCCCTGCTCTTCGGCCCGGCGGATCATGTTGACACTGATGCGGTCTTTGACGCTGCCGCAGGGATTAAACGATTCAAGTTTGAGCACGATCCTAGCCCCGCAGTCTCCGGCCAGGCGTTTCAGGGCAACCAGCGGAGTGTTGCCAATCGTTTCCGTGATGTCATTATAAATTCTCATGCATGATCCCCCTCGTTGTCTTGTCAATAATTTTCAGCTCCGGCAAAGGCTTGTCAAGAGACGTGTCCATCTCCTGGAACTTCCGGGCGCTCACCAGTACCCTGGATTCAAAAGAGCTTGCAACTTTATTGTATGATTGCACGGTACGGTCAAGATTCTTGCGCAATTCTTCAAAATGGGAGGAAAGAACCCACAAACGCCGGAAAAGGGTCCGGCCCAGTTCCCCGATCTTTTCCGCATGTTCGGCAATCTGCTCCTGCCGCCAGCCATAGCTGACCGCCCGGAGCAGGGCAATAAGGGTGGTGGGGGTGGCCAGGATGACCCGCTGGGCCACCCCGAATTCGATCAGCTCCGGGTCCTGGGCCAGTGCCGCGCTGAAGAAATTTTCCCCTGGCACGAACATCACCACGAATTCCGGGGAACGGTCAAACTGCTGCCAGTAGGCCTTGCTGCTCAACTGGACAAGATGATTGCGCATCTGCCGGGCATGACTCTGCAGTTTTTCCAGGCGCAGATCGTCATCCGCCATTTCATGGGCCTCCAGATAGGCCTGCAGGGAGGCCTTGGAATCGACCACGATATTCTGCCCGCTCGGCAGCCTGATGACCATATCGGGCCGCAGCTGCCCGTCCGGGCCGTCCACCGTATGCTGCTCGACAAAGTCGCAGTACTGCACCATGCCGGCCATTTCCACCACCCGGCGCAGCTGCATCTCGCCCCATCTGCCCCGGGCCATCGGCGTGCGCAAGGCCCGCACCAGGTTGGCCGTTTCACCCTGCAGGCGGGCCTGGCTGGCAGCCATGGACTTCACCTGCTCGGCCAGGGACGTATAGGCGGCGATGCGCTCTATCTCCAGCTGCCGTACATGCACATCGACCTTCTGCAGCGACTCCTGCAGCGGCTTGACCAGATCGCTGATGGCCTCTTTTCTTCGGGCAAGATCATCCTGGGCCCGTTCCTGGAAATGGGACAGGGTCGATTTGGCAATCTGCAGAAATGACTCGCTGTTGCTGCGGTAGATATCAGTGGAAAGGGCCTTGAACGAGGCGGCCAGCTCCGCTCTCGCCTCTTTCAGCAAGGCAAGCTGGCCATCAAGGTTAATATTTGCCGAGTGCAGTTCGCTCTTTTCGGCCAGCAGGCGGTGATTGTCTTCCGTGGCCTGCTGCAACAGCTTTTCCAGTTCCGCTGCCTTTTCCTGCCGGCCGGCCAACCGCTCCCGCAATACCGCCTGATCGGTCAGCAGCCCCTGCCTCTCCCCGGCCAGCCGCCGGAATGCCCTGCGGTCCAGCAGAAAAATGATCAGCGCCCCGGCAAGGGCGCCGCCGAGGGCCACCAGGATAAAGACGAACGGGGCAAAGGAAAAGTTCATGAGGATATTATTAATTTAGAATATGAATTACAGTTGGTTCTTGACTTTTTAATAATTATTACTAAAATAAAACCTATTATGCAAATTGATTAGCGGCAGTTGGTATTCTAAGATAATACCAGTGACTTTACCACTCGATTTTCAATCCATTTCCATTCAATATAAAGAGTACAGGAGGATGCGATGTCAGAAGCGATATTAAAAGACGGTGAAAAAGGCGCGGTTTTACAGAGAGACAAGGAGACCTATGCCATAGTCCCCCATTTCAGCGTGGGTCTGGTCACGGCAAATGATTTACGAAAAATTGCCGACGTGGCGGATAAATACAACGTGGCGGCCATGAAAATAACCAGTGCGGCCCGTATCGCCATGGTTGGGTTCAAAAAGGAAGACCTTGATCAGGCCTGGCAGGATCTCGGCCTCGATCCCGGACACGCTGCCGGCCTCTGCGTACGCAGCATCAAGGCCTGTCCGGGCACGACCCTTTGCCGCCTGGGCAAACAGGACTCCCTGAGTCTGGGCAAAGAACTCGACAGCCGCTATCACGGCTATCAGCTGCCGAACAAATGCAAAATAGGCGTTTCAGGCTGCATCAACAACTGTGCGGAAACGCCGGTAAAGGATATCGGCTTTGTCGGCAAGCCGAAAGGCTGGACCGTCATGGTCGGCGGCAATGCCGCCTCCCGGCCGCAGCTCGCCCGGGAGCTGGTTGACGGATTAAACGAGGCCCAGGCCCTGGAAGTTGCCGACAAAATCATCAAGTTTTATGAACAGGAAGGGAAAAAAGCCGAGCGTCTCGGCAAATTTATCGACCGCATCGGCTTTGCTGCCTTTAAAGAGAATGTTTTATACTCAACTTTCTGAGTTGTGGTAACATGTTGAAATTAAATCGATATCCTCATGGTCACCGCAGCTTGTTTCCAGAGAATTCAGCAGCCAGAAATCAGGAGCCAGAATAAAACGTAATAAAATCAACCATTCTGAATTCTGTCTCCTGTCTCCTGCCTCCTGAATTCCCATGACGGAGATCAGAGCAGCAACTATGTCACAAAAATATCGTTATTTCGACAAAATAGATCAAGTCAGAAAGTTGAGTTTGATAGATAAACGTCCGGCTTTTCGGCGGGGAAGAATCCGTCGATCCGTTGGCACCAACGCTCGCAGCGGCGGCTGAAGATATTTTTTTTGAGAGGTCATCATGTTGATTTCAATCTCATTATTTCTTTTTTCCGGATATAATGGCCCAACAGCAGACCATTTACCCAATAAACAGCTCTTGACAAGGGGATGAGACCTGTTATTATATCTGGATTTTTCTGATCAACTTCAGGGCCTATAGCTCAGTTGGCTAGAGCCACCGGCTCATAACCGGTCGGTCCCTGGTTCGAGTCCAGGTAGGCCCACCACCCTTACTCGGTACACAAGGAAAAACAAGGCACATTGTTTCGCTGCGCTGTTGTTTTACATTGTTATTTAAGAAAAAATCCAGGCAAGGCAATACCTTGGCCGGATTTGCTGAAAAGGTGCAACCTCACACAGGTTGCACCTTTTTTAATGAGGGGCAGGTCGCTGTAAAAAGCCGGCCAAAACAAGCTGCAAATGGTATCACCAATCAAGCTTAAAGATATTCTGGCATATGTGGGGCAGTTTGCCCCATGGGAACTGGCCGAGCCATGGGACAATGTGGGGCTCATGGTCGGCAGCCCGGACCTGGAAGCAACAGGAATGCTGATAGTCCTGGATCCCACCCTGCAGGCCCTAGAAGAAGCAATCCAGAAAAAAATCAACATCATCCTCACCCACCACCCCCTGATCTTCCACCCGCTTAAATCAATCAACACCGCAACCCCGATCGGCCAGTTTCTGAAAAAAGCCCTGACCCATGATATTGCCGTGGTCAGCTGCCATACCAATCTCGATATTATCAGTAACGGCGTAAGCGATGCCCTGGCCCGGGTCCTGTATCTGCATAATACCCGGCCGCTGACCCTTACCGGCAACCGGCCTGACCTGGGTTTCGGCAAGGTGGGCAATCTGCCGAAACCCATGCAGGGCGAGGCCTTTATCCATTTCGTCGCGCAACGGCTGAAGCTTGAGGCCATGATGCTTGCCGGCCCGCTGCCTGCAACCGTATCCGCCATTGCGGTCTGCGGCGGCAGCGGCTCCGATCTTGCCGAGGCGGCGTTGCAGGCCGGGGCGGACGTTTACATCACGGCGGAACTCAAGCACTCGGTGGCCCGCTGGGCCGAAGATAACGGCCTGTGCGTTATCGACGCCGGCCATTTTGCCACGGAAAACATTATCATCCCCTCTCTGCTTGCGCGCATGACCGCTTTTTTTGCCGAAAATAACAACCCGGCGCCTGTTATGGCCTCCCAGAGGCAGCACAGCCCGCTGCGTTTCTATATTGCCGAAAATATGCCCACAATAATCTAACTTCATGAGGAACGAACATTGAAAGAAGACCTCTCACGACTCATTGCACTCCAGGAAATCGACCTCCAGATCAAAAAACTGGATGACGGACTGGCAAACGGCCATGCGGAAATTATTAAACGGCAGGCCTCCATTGCCGAAAAAAAAGAAAAAATCATCAAACACCGGTCAACCATTGAAAACGCTGAAAACCGGCGCAAGGAGCTTGAAACTGAAATTGAAAGCGAAGTGGCCCACATCAAAGACCGGCAATCCAAGCTGATGAACGTCCAGACCAACCGGGAGTATCAATCCCTGCTCAAGGAAATTGAGGAAGCCAAAAAGAGCAACAAACGCCGCGAAGAAGAAATCGTCCTGCTCATGGAACAGGTTGAATCCCTGCAGAAAAAGGTCGAGGAACAGGGCAACGTCTGCAACAGCGAAGAAAAACTTCTTACCGAGGCCGAGGAAAAAATTGCCCTGCTGTCCCAGGAAACCCAGGAGAAAAAGGGCAAACTTGAAAAAACCCGCGAGCAACAGGTCAAGAAGATACCGGAGAATCTGCGCCGCCGCTACGATCAACTGCTGGACAAACGCAACGGCCTGGCCATAACAGGGGTTATCAACGGGGTCTGCCAGGGTTGTTTCATGAACATCCCGGCCCAGCAGTTCAATGAGGTCCTCAAAGGCGAACAGCTTCTTTTCTGTCCGACCTGCCAGCGCATGATGTTCCATCAGACTCCGGCAAAAGAGGATTAAGGCTGATGGCCGGGGAGAAAGAGGCGGCGGAAATTTTACAGGCCCTCGGCAATCTGCCGGATGAAGTTTTACAGAGGTATCTTCCCGCCTTTGCCGTGGAACGCATCAGAGAGGCGCTGCATGCCGCGATCAACGTTCTCCCCAAACCTGCCGGGAAAGCCACCAGACCTCAATCGCTTTTCCCCGAGCAAAATACCCCCAGGCAGAATGGCAGCCTCCTTCTTTATACTGACGGGGCTTCACGGGGCAATCCCGGAGATGCCGGGGCGGGCATCGTGATTCTTGACGGACAGGGCGAGGAAATAATCGCCCAGGGCAGATATCTCGGCACCTGCACCAACAATGTCGCCGAATACCAGGCCCTGATACTCGGACTCACGCAGGCAACGCAGCTGAACGGCAGGAGCATTGAGATTTTCCTTGACTCCCAGCTCATCGTCCGGCAGATTCAAGGCCTGTACAAGGTGAAAAGCAGCGATCTCCAACCCCTCTTCGCCAAGGTGCGGGGGCTGCTGTCGTCCTTTGACAGTTATAAAATACGACATATCCCCAGAGAAGAAAATAAGCGGGCCGACCAACTGGCCAATCAGGGGATAGATGACAGTTTAGGAGTGGGCGCATGATCGCGCCGGCGCAAGCCGCCGGTGAGGAAAGTCCGAACTCCGCAGGGCGGGATGGTTCGTAACGCGAACCGGGGGCGACCCCGGGAAAGTGCCACAGAAAAGAGACCGCCCCGGTTTTCCGGGGTAAGGGTGAAACGGCGAGGTAAGAGCTCACCGCTTTCATGGCGACATGAAAGGCACGGCAAACCCCATCCGGAGTAAGACCAAATAGGAAAGCGCTTGAGGGCTGCCCGTCCGAAGCTTTCGGGTAGGTTGCAAGAGGTGCCGGGTGACCGGCATCCCAGATAAATGATCATGGCCCCGTCAAGGGGTACAGAATTCGGCTTATAGCCCACTCCTTTTTTTACATAACTGCCCAGGGGCATAGTTTCAGGAGCGGCACGGGTAGGAGCGGGCCATGCCCGCGACCTTTGGCATCGCCAAAACCCTTTTATCGCGGGCATGGCCCGCTCCTACCCCTGAACTTTCCTGCTGATTCCAGTACACCCTCAGGATCACGCAATCGTGGACACAATGAAGGCAGCTGCCATCATACCGGCCGGAGGCCTCGGCAAACGCATGGGCACTGGAACCCCCAAGCAGTTCACCTGCCTGGCCGGAATTCCCCTGCTGGTCCATACCGTCAGGGCCTTTGAGCAGGTTGCCGAAATCTCGGCAATCATCGTTGCCGTACCCCTGGATTATCTGCCGCTTACCAGACAGCTCGCTGCACAGTACGGGCTGGCCAAGGTCAAAGCCGTTGCCGGCGGGGAACTGCGCCAGGACTCGGTGCAGGCAGGCCTTGCCCAGGTCCCCCCGGAATGTGATTTCGTGGCGGTGCATGACGGGGCCCGTCCCCTCATCTCCCCGGCACTGATCCGCGCCTGCCTTGCTGCCGCGCAAAAGACCGGGGCCGCCATGGCCGCCATTCCGGTTAAAGACACCATCAAGGAAGTGGCAGCCGATCAAACCATTGTGCGGACCATTGACAGAAAAACCCTCTGGCAGGCCCAGACCCCGCAGGTGGTGCGCACTGCCACCCTCAAACAGGCCTTTGCCGCGGCAGCGGAAAAATCCTTCATCGGTACGGATGAGGCATCCTTTCTGGAGCTCATCAAGGTACAGATGTCTGTTGTGGAAGGATCGGAACAGAATATCAAGATCACCCGGCCGGATGATCTGCTCATTGCCGAGGCTATTCTCATGAAAAAAGAACAACCCGGCAAACCCGTGCCGGCCCCCTCGCTACGCATCGGCCATGGCTATGACGCCCATCGCCTGGTTGCAGACCGCCCCCTGATCCTGGGAGGCATTGAGATCCCCCACCCCACAGGCCTGTTGGGCCATTCCGATGCAGACGTGCTCACCCATGCCCTTTGCGACGCGATCCTCGGGGCGCTTGGTGCAGACGATATCGGCAGGCATTTCCCTGACTCCGACCCTTCCTTCAAGGACATTTCCAGCCTGAAACTGCTGGACCGGGTTATTACGGCAGCCAATGAACAGGGCTACGGCTTAAGCAATGCCGATATCACGGTGATTGCCCAGGAGCCGAAACTCGCACCGCACTTCCCTGCCATGCGGGAAAAGCTCGCCGCAGTCTGCCATACGGACCGGAACGCCATCAACCTCAAAGGCACCACAACGGAAAAAATGGGGTTTACCGGCAGAAAGGAAGGAATTGCCGCCCATGCCGTTGTCCTGCTGCAGAGGCAAGCGGACTGAGGTATTTTCAGAACAGCATGGGTTTATTATAGCAATTTTTCTTCACAGGCCCGGCAAGGCTTTAGCGCCTCGCGCATTCATAAGGCTGGATGAGAATTTCAGCGGGAATACCCAGGAAATTATGCAGATTGCGGATCATGCGCAGGGAGAGCGACCGGCGGCGCATCAAAATGTCACAGACATTGCCACTGCTGCCGAGACACGGCTTGAGATCGTTATTTGTCAAACCTTTTCGGCGCATCACGCGCTTAATTTCCTCGATAGGGTCGGGCAGGTTTCCGCACCTGCTTTTCTCCAGTTCATACGTCTGTATTTTGCAGATAAACTTCTCCACCAATTCATCACCGGGCCGAGCGGCACCGGATTCGGTAAGACTGGACTTTTCCGCCAGCAACAGATCAAAATCATCGTCGGTTCTAAACTTTTTCATCGGCTCTACTTCAATGCTCCTTGGTCAGTCACAGCGGCAGCACTGCCCGGCATCATGCTTACGCTCATGGTCCGCCCCAGATAACATGAAGCGGTGCCGCTCCATGTTATCCGATTTCCATTAGTAGTTTTCATGACAAGCTGCCCCACAAATTTTGCTGATTATTATATTAAACATACAATCTCGGCCGATTGGCCTGTTTGCGACGCTTCTCGTCACGCTTGGTATCAGTCAGATTCTTTCTTTCACGCTCTCTCTGCTCAACAGGTTTCCAATCCGGGCCAAGCAGATCGGACATTCTGAAAAAGCAGTACCAATCGCTGCGGGTTACCGTCTTTGTTGCGGCTGTTGCTTTTCCTTTGGCAAGTACCTTGGCAAGATTATCAGCAATATGAATAATACCGATCAAGCCAACTGCTATGGTCAACAATGTTAAAGGTTCCATGTTCGTTCTCCTTAATTGAATTTTTTATAACCGTGAACAAGCCAGATCAAAAACAGGTATCTGCACTCGTCCTTCTTCACCCTGATGTTCCGGTTCGGTCAGTACGTACCTGATGCCGGGGTCTTTGGCGCTCAGTTCGGATATTGCTTTTTCCTGATCACCGACTTCCATGATGTGCACAACGTCCACCGCCATGGCATCTGCCCGCTCAATGTATTTCTCCAGGTTTCTCTCCGCCTTTTCATAAAAGAGGCTGATCTCTGTTTCTTTTCTTTCACCCGTGAACTGCAACGGGGTATCGGACACGCTCAGGGCCACGATCGCGCAATCCAGGCGCTGGGCCATCTTCAGGCTGTAATCGCTCAACTTATCGGAAAAACATCCATCCCCCACCACCAGGATCTTGGTCGGCCCATTTTTCTGATCCATCATTCTTTTAATGGCAGCGGCAGCGCCGGTAGGATACCCTGCGGCCATTTCGCCCATATCAATGGACTCTTCCTTTACCTTGACAACCTTTACATCATGATCCTTATTCTTTTTTGCTCTCAGCCAGTCTAGAAATGCCATAATCAACCTCCTTATCTAAATTGTTATGTAAGTTCATTCGATAAACCGTTTTTGCATCCCGGTTACTCTTTGATTTCTATATACAGCATCAAGCGTGCCATAATGTTTTCTGTTTTATTTACTTCATAAAATCAAATGATTAACCATGGAAGCTACTGGCAGGCCTGGCATATGGCTGTCTGCAAATGCCGGGATTGTTGCAAGGTGCAACCAGGCAAGACAGAATCAGGAGGGAAAAGGACGGAAGGAGAAGGCGGCTGGCCGAGTAACTGACGGCAAAGCGGCTGTCGGCATGGATTCCAGGCTTTAGCGGGGTGAGGAAAAGCGCAAGCAGGCATTCAACAGCCTGGTTTGTTGCAGAATGCAATTGTTGTGACATTCCGCAACAAGGCTGCAGATCATTACAGGAGAATACTTTCCATCATCTCGGGAAGCGAGTTCACCAGCTGCAGCTGCAGGCTGTTT
>JALNXE010000058.1 GCA_023230525.1 Desulfobulbaceae bacterium | reverse complement strand
TTTTAAAGTGGCAAAGGCCTCTTTGTGTTTTTCGCCGAGCCAGAGGAAACGGGAGTCGGTGGTGATCTGAAAAGGTTTTTCCTTTAAGTTAAAGAACGCTCGATACATAGGATTTCGGGATTATCTCCTCACACATCTTTTATGCCCCAGATATCCCTGGCATACTCCCTGATAGTCCTGTCACTGGAGAATTTCCCCATACGGGATACATTCAGAATCGACTTCTCCGTCCAGGTTTTTTTATCACGGAAGGCAAAGCCGATTTTCTCCTGGCAGTCAAGATAGGATTCCAGATCAAGCAGAAGCAGATAAGGGTCATTTTCATTTAATAGATCATCAATTATGGACCGGAAAATTTCCCGGTCGCCATAACTGAACACACCATCCCGAATGCTGTCAACAATTCGTTTCACCACCGCGTTTCTTTCATAAACGGCGGCAGGGGTGCGGCTCTTATGCTGCTTCTCATATTCCGCTTCACTGGCGGTAAGGCCGAAAATAAAAATATTTTCCCTGCCCACCTCCTCCAGGATCTCGATATTGGCGCCATCCAGGGTGCCCACGGTAAGCGCCCCGTTCAGCGAAAACTTCATGTTGCCGGTGCCCGATGCCTCGGTGCCGGCGGTGGAAATCTGTTCGGAAAGATCCGCGGCCGGGATAATTTTCTCGGCGAGGGACACATTATAATTCGGGATGAACACCACCTTCAGTTTGCCCTCGACCCGCGGATCATTATTGACCACTTCGCCGATGGAGTTGATCAGCTTGATGATAAGCTTGGCCTTGCGATAGGACGGCGCGGCCTTGCCGGCAAAAATGATGGTGCGCGGGGTAACATGCTGCTCAGGCGCACTGATAATGCGGTGGTACAGGGCGATCACATGCAGGGCATTTAACAGCTGACGCTTGTACTCATGGATCCTTTTCACCTGCACATCAAACATGGAATCGGGATTGACATTGACACTGCAGACTTCCGAGATGATCCGGGCCAGACGTTTCTTGTTCTCAAGCTTTACCATCCGCCATTTTTTCTGAAAAGCCGGGTCCTTGGCAAACTCTTCCAGCCGGCGCAGCTCATCAAGATCGGTCACCCAGTCATGGCCGATTTTTCCGGAGATCAGGGCAGCAAGGGCGGCATTGCATTTCAGCAGCCAGCGGCGCGGGGTAATGCCGTTGGTCTTGTTATTGAATTTCCCCGGGTAAAGCTCATGGAACTCGCTGAAAATCCTTGTCTTAAGCAGATGGGTGTGCAATTCAGCCACGCCATTGACCGAATGGCTGCCGACAATGGCCAGATGCGCCATGCGCACCCTCTTGGTCTCCCCTTCGGCAATGATGGACATATCCCGCAGTTTCCTGGTATCACCGGGATACTTCTGGGCAAGCTGATCCAGAAAACGTTGATTGATCTCATAAATGATCTGCAGATGGCGGGGCAATACCCGGCCCATCAGCTCCACCGGCCAGGTTTCCAGGGCCTCGGGCATCAGGGTATGATTGGTGTAGGCAAAGGTCTTGGTGCTGATATCCCAGGCCTTTTCCCAGCTCAACCCCTCATTATCGAGAAAAATACGCATCAGCTCCGGAATGGCGATGGCCGGATGGGTATCGTTGAGCTGCACGGCGATCTGGTTGCTGAACTGCTCAAAGGAGATATTCTTTTTCTTATAGCGCCGCAGAATATCCTGAAAGGTGGCGGCGACAAAGAAATACTGCTGCTTGAGCCGCAGCTCCTGCCCTTCCCTGATTTCATCGGAGGGATAGAGCACCTTGGCAATGGTTTCCGAGATGACCTTGCTATGCACCGCCTGGATGTAATCGCCGGCATTGAAAATGCTGAGATCAAGTTCCCGGGAGGCCCTGGCGGTCCAGAGCCGCATGTTGATCACATGGCCGTTATTGAAGCCGGGCACCAGAATGTCGCAGGCCATGGCCATGACATCCTCGGTATCGACCCATTCCGAGCGGTAATTGCCGTTTTTGTCCAGATAATTGTAGACCTTACCGTAAAAATGGACCGGGAAAAGATAGGTGGACCGCTCAAACTCCCAGGGCGTGCCGTAACGCAGCCAGTTGTCCGGGGTTTCCACCTGATAGCCGTTGATCAGCTTCTGGTAAAAAAGGCCATACTCATAACGGATGCCATAGCCGTAGGCCGGGATTTTCAGGGTGGCGACCGAATCCATGAAACAGGCGGCAAGTCTGCCCAGGCCGCCATTGCCCAGGGCGGCGTCCTCTTCCACCTCCCTGATCTCCTCCAGGTCATAGCCGAGCTGTTCCAGGGCCTTGGAGACCTCACCCAGCAGACCCGTGTTGATCAGGGTATTGCCCAGGGTCCGGCCCACCAGAAACTCCAGGGACAGATAGTAGACCCTTTTGCTGTTCTTGGCATAAAAGTTCTTCTGGGTCTCAATCCATTTTTCCACCAGCACATCCCGCAAGGCGTAGGAGAGCGCCTTGTAAACGTCTCTCGGCCCCGCCCGCATGGGATCGCGCCCCTGGAAGCTCATCAGATGATGCTTGATCCTCTCTTTGAACTGCTCAGCCGTTCTGGAACTGAAAATCGTCGAATACGTCTGATTCTGGGTGGTGCCGTTGCCCGCATTTTTCATGTATTAGTCCATTTCCGTTAATATTGTCGAGAAGAGGCCAAGGAGTATCAACGTTAATTAGACTACAATGGCAAACAAGAAAAAATCAAATAAAATCAACGGGCAGACAAAAAGTGGCGGAGCCAGGCAAGGGCCTGTTCCCGGTTGGTGAACTTCCCTTCCACCTGGGCTTTTTCCACCTCGGCCAGGATCTCCCTGAAAACAGGCCCCGGTGCCAGCCCCAGCGCCAGCAAATCCCTGCCGGTCACCAGGCGCGGGCCGGCAAGCACGGGCTCCACCCGGGTTCTGCACACCTCCAGCACCTGGGTGTAAAGCGCGACAAGCTCCTCTTCCATGCCTTCAGGTTTTTCCGACCCCTGACCGGCCAGGCTGTCCGCCATGGCCAGCAGGAAAAGCCCGGGCAGTTCCTCGCCGGCCGCCTTGTAGATTTTCAGGCAGGCCCTGGCCGTCACCCCTTTTTTCCGGCGCACATTACTCAAATGAAAAGGCCACATGTGCAGGGCAATCAAGCGGCTGATCCGGTCAGACTTCTCCCGGCTCCAGCGCAGCCTCTTGGCAATTGCCGCCACAATTTCCACGCCGATGCGGTCATGGTTATAAAAGGTGATCCGCTGATCGATCAGGCGCAGGGCGGCCGGCTTGCCCAGATCATGAAAGAGCGCCGCCCACTTGAGCCAGATAATTCTCCTGCCGTGGGCCAGATACCCCGCCAGATCCTCCCCCTGGGACGGATAGAAATCAGCCGGCCGCGCGATAATCCGCTCCATCCCGCCCAGGGCCTCCAGGTTATGGGCCAGCACATCAAGATGATGGCTGGCAGGCTGGGTGATTCCCGCGCCCAGGCCCAGTTCGGGAAACAGCAGGGAGAGAACCTCCGCCCTGTCAAGCAGCACCGTGGCGGCAAAGGCCCGATGGCTTGCCATGATGCAGTCAAGCTCATAGGAGATGCGCTCCGGCGAGACCGTGGCAAGAAGCTGCCGAAAATCCATGATCCATTGCCAGGTGTGGGGTTCGATGACAAATCCGGTCTCGGCAAAAAAACGGAAGGCCCGCAGCAGCCGCAGGGGATCATCGGTCAAGGCTTCCGGCCCATGCAGGCGGATGATGCCGCCCTGCAGATCAGTCAGGCCGTCCGCCGGATCGATGATCAGCCGCCGGTCCGCCGCCGGGGCGGCCAGGTACTGGGAAAAAGGCAGGGCCAGGCTGTTGATGGTAAAATCCCTTTTCCGCAGATCCTGCCGTATGTCCCGGGCCCCTCCCCGGAAACCGGCGATATCCACCACATATTCCCCCCAGACCACCCGCGCCGTCTGCTCCTCTGCATCAAGCAGCACAAAGGCGGCCTGCAGCTCCCGGGCCAGCGCCTCGGCAAAATCAAGGGCTGAGCGGGAAACGGCCAGATCAAGATCCCGGGCCGCAACTCCTCGCAGCCAGTCCCGCACCGTGCCGCCGACCACAAAGACATCCGCCTCAAAACGGACAGCCATGGCCTGGATGGCTTGACAGAGGCGGTCAGGATAATTTTTCTGCATATGGTCTCCGGACATGGTTCACAGGAGGGAAGAAATTGCCCCGAGGGATGTCTCCAGGCGGCAGCAGACATCGTGGATATGAATACTCTCCAGGCTCAGCGACTCGATGATGACCCCGGTGTCCCCCGGCAATACGGGGCCGAACATCCGACCCACGCTGCGTGCCGTCTCCCGCACCGCATCCTCGGCAAACTGGGGATGGAGGTGGGATTTCAGGACAATCTCCGCCTCATCCGGCCTTTTCAGCAGATCCTGGGTCAGATGCAGGGAATTTTCCAGACAGGCCAGCAGCTCCTGATAAGCCGGCGCCTCACCAGCTCCGCGCAGATGGAGCCAGGTCTGGGAACGTTGGGAATGGGTGGGCATGGGACACTTGCCGCGCTCCGTGAAGACATCGAGATTATAGACCTGAGTGCAGGGGCAGGAGGTGATATGGCAGACCCCGATGCCGTTTGACACGGTGATCCCGGCGGGGTCATCCCTGCTGATCACGGCTTCCACCCTGACCAGCAGCGGGTCCACCGAAACCTGCCGGCTGATTTTTGACTGGCGCAGCAGCGGGCGCTTACCGGTAAGGCTCACCCGCGCCGTACTACCCCGTTGCCGCTCAACCACCTTTTCCACCAGGGCCCGGGCATAATGGCTCAGCCGGGCAAATGGCCGCTCGTGCAGTTCGGCCACGGCCTGCTCCAGGCGGGACATATGGATGCCCCGGGTCCGGCCCGGCAGGTCCACGGTGATGGCGGCGGTAAAGGGAAGACGGCCCTCCGGCAGCAGGACCCACACCGTTTTGCCGGCAATGCCCACCGCATCCAGAGGGATGGCAAACGAAGGGGCCTGTTCCGGCACATCCGTGCCTGCGGCAAGGACCCTGGCATGGGTTTGCCGGTCAATCAGGGCCGGTTGCCCGTCAATGCGTATTTCCCGTGGCAAATTGTTTTCTCCCAAATTATCTGCTCTTTTGATGAATTCGTATTTATGCCCCTTGCGGGTAAAAAGTCTGTTTTCAGTTTTTACGAGTCCTTCTCGTTTCAATGGTTTTCCTGGCCAGGGGGAAAGCAGGCCGCCGCTTCCCTGATCCTGCCGTCCTGGATGCATTCGATGTACTCCTGGGCCCTGGGCAGCATGTCGTCAAGATATGCCCCGATCTCCTTGGCCGTGGCAGTGGTCAGGGTCTGACTGAACAAACACTTTCTTTCCCCGCCGCCGGTGGAAGGCAGACCGAAATCCTCCAGCAGATGGCGGGTGGTCATCACCTCCTCAAAGTCATCATAGACCGGGAAGCGGACGGAGAGGCCGAACTGGGCGGAAAATTTGGCAATCTTCTCCATGAACAGCGGCGTCTGCTCCGGATAGTGACTCTGCTTTTTGCTATAGCCGGCCACAGCCGCCGGAATCAGATGCTCGTTGCAATAGAGAATGGCCCTGATGTGCATGGCAAGTTTGCAGGCCACGCAGACCAGATTCTTCCCCCCGTAACGGGGCATGAACTCTTCATAGCGATCAAGCCACAACCCCTGAAACAGGCGGCCCATGTCAAGCTCCACCAGCTGGGCCTCGGGCATTTCCTCGAGGGCGGGAAAACGTCTGGCCAGGATACCCTTGGCCGTCTCGAAGCGGCTGCGGGTAAAATCAGGGAAACGGCCCATGCCGTTTAGCATGTTGAGCAGATGAATACGTCTCGGCCGCGGCAGATCGGGGTGATGGCCGGCCGTGGCCAGGGCGTAGAGGGCCAGGGAATCCGTGCCCCCGGAAAAGAGTATGGCAAGCTCCTGTTTATGCATTTTCCTCCTCGTAACCGACTTGATAATGGACAAAAATCTCCCCGCTGGGCTGGGGCCGGCAGGAGAGAAGTTGCAACGACAGCAGGGGACTGCCCAGCGCCGCCGGGCCATCGGCCAGGCTGGCGGCCTGTTTATCGCCGGAGAGCTTCGGGGTGAGCGTCACCCGCAGTTCATCCACCACCCGCTGCCGCAGGGCGGAGTAATTGAGGATGGCCCCGCCTTCAATAAGCAGGGAGCGGGCTCCCCGGCGTTCAAGCTCCGCGATTGCCGCGGCAAGGGATAAACCGCCGGGTCCCGCGGGGAGTGTGACAACCTCGGCCCTGCCCGCCAGCCGAGCCGAAAGATCGTCATGGCGCTGCGCCGCGGTAAAAACCAGGGGCGCCGGACCACTGGCAAAGACCTTTTTGCCCTGCACCGGAATATCCCCGGAGCAGGTGATGAAGGCGCGCAGCCGCTGCGGCAGCATGCCGCCCGTGCCCCGCATCTCCGGATCAGCATGGCGCAGGGTACCGCTGCCCAGCAGGCTGGCATCCGTTTCATCCCGCATCTGCTCAAGAAAGCGGCGATCCAGCCCGCTGCCCAGGGGCGCTGGACTGATGCGGCCACACAGGGTGATGGCGGCGATCATGATGACCCTCATGGCCCTCTCTTATTAATGCAACTTTCTGAGTTGTGGTAACATGTTGAAATTAAATTGATATTCCCATGGTCACCGCAGCTTGTTTCCAAAGAATTCAGCAGCCAGAAATCAGGAGCCAGAATAAAACGTAATAAAATCAACCATTCTGTCTCCTGTCTCCTGTATCCTGAATTCATTAAAGCTGAACCAGGCCAGGTTATTAAAAATTATCTTTATGAGATTTTCCTTTTTCAGTATATAAGCATGGAAAAAAAGCGCAACGCCAAAGAGGAGTTTCATGCACATATCACGCGTCAGTATCAGCCATATCGATTTTTCCGATGACAGTTTTTCCCTGGTCCCGCCTTTCCTCCCCAGCCTGGTCCCGGCTGCGCTGGTGGAATCGGTCAGACGCTGCGGCATTCTCCACCCGCCGGTGGTCAGAGAAAAATCAGCCTCCTCGTTTACCATCGTGACAGGCAAAAAAAGACTGCTTGCCGCCATCGAGATCTTTGGCGGGGCCTCCTGTGACTGCCTCAAGCTGACTGAAAAAACCGACGGGATCGACGTGCTGGCCATCTGCCTGGAAGACGCCCTGCTTTCCCGCCCCCTGACCCCGGTTGAACGGGCGGTTTTTTTCCACAAGGCCCTGGCCCTGATCGATGAGCAGGAACTGGCCGCCCGCTTCCTGCCGCTCATGGGCCTTTCCCCATCCGTTTATCATATTCAGCGGGACCTCAGGCTGCTGGATCTTGAGGAACCCCTGGTCCTGGCCCTGCACCAGGGCATACTGGACGACAAGGTGGCCTATGAGCTGGGGAAACTTTCCTTCAGCGACCGGCTGGCCCTGTTTGAGGTGATCAATACCCTGCATCTCTCCCTGGGCAACCAGAAAAAACTGGCCATTACCTGCCGGGAACTTGCGGCCCGCAACAATACCACCATCTCCGCCCTGCTGCACAAACGGGAGGTGGATGACATCATCAATCACGGGGAGGCAAACTCCCCGCAGAAAACAGCCAACCTGATGAAATGGCTCAGCGGCGAGCGGTTCCCGCGGCTCAGCCAGGCGGAAAAAGAATTCCAGCACTTTATCGCCGGGCTTGCCCTGCCCGACCAGGCCCGGGTTGAACACAGCCCCTCCTTTGAAAAGGACGAACTCATCTTCACCCTCTCCTGCGCCAACCGGCAGGAATTTCTGGCGATCTGGCAAAAAATCAAGGATCTTGCCCCCCCTGGCCAAGAAAGGAAAGCCACCCCATGAATCACTTTCTCAGCAAACTCGCCACCCTCGCTGTTGCCCTGCTTTTTTTTCTCGCCCCGCATCAGGCCCTGGCCGGGCCGGTGGTGCTTTTTGACCAGTCCCATGGCCAGCGGTTTCTGGTGGAGGCAAACCGCCCCCTGGACCTGTCCGGCCTGGCAGGGGTCTTTGCCGGGCAGGGCGCCGAGATCAAAACATCCACCTTCCCCATCAGCGATAGCGTACTGCGGGGGGTTAATGTGCTCATTATCTCCGGACCTTTTGCCCCCATCACCCCGCCCGAGGTGCTGGCCATCATGAAATTCGTTTACCATGGCGGCAAACTGGCAATCATGGCCCACATCTCCCAGCCGCTGATGGGGCTGCTGCCCCAGCTGGGGATCGCCATGTCCAGCCTTGCTGTTTCCGAACAGGAAAATATCCTCGGCGCCAGTGACAAGGAATTCATGGTCAAGGACCTGGCTCCCCATCCCCTGACCCTGGGGCTGAAAAGCTTCAATATTTACGGCGGCTGGGCCCTGCTGGAAAAAAATAAGGACATCACCGTCATTGCCCGCACCAGCCCTAAGGCCTGGGTTGACCTGGACCAGAACGGCCGGCTCAGCGGCAAGGACGCGGTGCAGGCCTTTGCCATGGTGCTGGCCGGCAGAATCGGCTCCGGCGTCTTCGCCGTGTTCGGCGATGATGCGATTTTCCAGAACCGCTTTCTCCAGAACGGCAACCTCACCCTGGCCAGAAACCTGGCGGCATGGTTCTGCGCCAGGGGAGAATCAATCTAAGAGCGCCCCAGCCCTTCCTGCCCGCCCTGCCCCGCTCCGGCCCTGACGCCTCGGGCCGGGCTGGGCTTTTGCCTGGCTGCCCAGCCTTGGCAGCCGATAGCCGCCAATTATCCCCTCTCCGGCACGGTAATCCTGATAAAAAAATGATGCGCTCATTTGACTAATTCATTCGATTGAATTATTGTCTGATCATGGATGAATAAAGGAGAGAGTTTATGGCTCAAACGACACGTGCAAAATCAGCGCCCGCCCCCGGCACCACCCGCCGCCGGCTCATCGAAGCCGGCCTGGATATCTTCGGGGAGCATGGGTACACCGGGGCCACCACCCGGATGATCGCTGACCGGGGCGAAGTAAACCTGGCCGCCATTCCCTATCATTTCGGCGGCAAGGAAGGCCTGTACGGTGCGGTCATCGGCCATATCATCACCACGGTGCGCGGCCAGCTCGACCCGGTCCTGGGTGAGATCGAGGCGCGCCTCGGCCAGGGGAGACCGGAGCCGGGCGAAGCCCAGGAACTGCTGCAAAAATTCCTGGGCCGGCTGGTCGATTTTGTCGTCGGCTCAAAAGAGGCGCCGCGCTTCAGCCGCATCATTCTGCGGGAGCAGATGTCGCCGAGCAGCGCCTATGACCAGATTTATGAGGGCATCATGCGGCCCATCCTGATCATGGCGGCTACCCTGCTGGCCGTGATCACCGGGCGGCAAGACGGGCCGGACCGGGAGACCCAACTGCGCGCCTTTGTGCTGATCGGCCAGATCATGGCCTTTCGTTTTGCCCGGGAAACCCTGGTCCGCAGTCTGGGGCTGGAGGGCTACAGCCCGGGCGAGACGGCGGAAATCAACAGGATTATCCTGGAACAGACCGAGGCCATGCTTTTCGGCCTGCAACACCGGTCCGGTTCAGCAACTGATTGAGGCGAAAGGGATCGAATATGAAGAAAAGAGTGATTCTCCTACTGGTGATAGTGCTGGCCGCGGCCGGCGTTTTCGCTTACCGCACCCTGCATAACGGGAAGACCGAGGCAGGAGAGCTGACCCTGTACGGCAACGTGGACATCCGCAAGGTGGATCTCGGCTTCCGGGTGGGCGGCCGCCTGGCCGAGGTCCTGGTCGAAGAGGGGGACCGGGTGCAGGCAGGCCAGATCATCGCCCGGCTGGATAATATCCCTTACCGGGATGAGCTGCAGCTGGCCCAGGCCCAGCAGGAGCAGGCCGCCGCGGTGCTGAAAAAAATGGAGGCCGGCACCCGTCCCCAGGAAATCGCCCAGGCCGAGGCGTTGGTGCGGGAACGCCAGGCCTCGGTGCAGAACCTGCAAACCGAATACCAGCGGCTGAAAAACCTCATCGAAAGCGGCGCGGTTTCCCGGCAGTCCTTTGACAATGCCAGTGCCGCCCTGGACGAGGCCGCGGCGCGGCTGGCCACGGCCAGGGAGGGGCTGAATCTCGCCAGGGAAGGGTTCCGCAACGAGGATATCGAGGCGGCCCGCGCCGATCTGGACGCGGCCAAGGCAAGGCTGGCCGGCGCCGGCACCCGGCTGGCCGACACCGAAATCAAGGCCCCCCAGCAGGGAATCATCCTGACCAGGGTGCAAGAACCCGGCGCCATTGTCGGCAGCGGCCAGACCGTGCTGACCCTGTCCCTGGACACCCCGCTGTGGATCCGGGCCTATGTGGAGGAACCGGATCTGGGCCTGGTCTATCCGGGCATGCCGGCCCAGGTCTTTACCGATTCCGCCCCGGACCGGCCCTATCAGGGGCAGGTGGGCTTCATTTCCCCGGAAGCGGAATTCACCCCGAAATCGGTGCAGACCGAAGAACTGCGCACCCGCCTGGTCTATCAGCTGCGCATCATCGCCGACAATCCCGATCACGGCCTGCGCCAGGGGATGCCGGTAACGGTCCGGCTCACGGCAAAAGAGCGGCGGAAGAGTTCGGAGTAAGCTTATGGAGCATGCACCCGTTGTTATCCAGGGGCTGGCTTACTCCTTCGGCAGCAGCCAGCCCCCGGCCCTCGACGATCTGTCGGCCGTCATCCGTCCCGGCGCGGTAACCGGTCTGGTGGGGCCGGACGGGGCGGGCAAGACCACCCTCATCCGCCTGATGGCCGCTCTGCTGCTCCCCGGCAGGGGCAGCATCAGCATCTTCGGCCTGGACACCCGCAGGGAACCCACCGAGCTGCACCGGATCATCGGCTACATGCCGCAGAAATTCGGCCTGTACGAGGATCTGTCCGTCATGCAGAACCTGCGCCTGTACGCGGATCTGCAGGGGGTGATTGGCAGCGCCCGGCAGCAGGCCTTCGGGCGGCTGCTGGCCTTCACCGGACTCGTGCCGTTTCAGAGCCGCCTGGCCGGGCGGCTGTCCGGCGGCATGAAGCAGAAACTGGGTCTCGCCTGCGCCCTGATCCGCAAACCCCGGCTGCTGCTGCTGGATGAGCCCAGTGTCGGCGTCGACCCGGTGAGCCGCCGGGAGCTGTGGCGCATGGTGCAGGAACTGGTGAACGAGGAGATGGCGGTCATCTGGTCCACCGCCTACCTGGACGAGGCGGAGCAGTGCGATGAGGTGCTGCTGCTCAACCAGGGCAAGCTGATCTTTGCCGGTCCGCCCCGGGAGTTGACCAAACGGGTCATTGGCCGCTGCTTCCAGATCCGCAACATGAGCGGCAACCGGCGCCTGGTCCTGGCCAACGCCCTGCAGCGGCAGGAGGTGCAGGATGGCATCGTCCAGGGCGAGAATGTGCGCATCGTCTTGCGCAATGGTGCTTCCCCGCCGGAGCTGGCGGCTCTATCCGCCGGTCCCGAGGCCAAATTGGCAGCGGTTGCCCCGCGCTTTGAGGATGCCTTTGTGGATATCCTGGGCGGCGGCCCCGGCGGCACCTCGGTGCTGGCCGCCGCCATGGCACAGGTCAAGGATGACGGACTGATAACGGTGGAGGCCCAGGGACTGACCAAGCGCTTCGGCGATTTCACCGCGGCCCGGGATATCACCTTTGCCATCAAGCGGGGTGAGATCTTCGGCCTGCTCGGCCCCAACGGCGCCGGGAAATCTACCACCTTTAAAATGATGTGCGGTCTGCTGCGTCCCTCGGCCGGCATCGGCCGGGTGGTGGGCCTGGACCTGCAGCAGGCCCCTGGCCAGGCCCGCTCCCGCCTGGGCTACATGGCCCAGAAATTTTCCCTGTACGGGGATCTCTCCGCCCGCCAGAACCTGGAATTCTTTTCCGGGGTTTATGGCCTGGCTGGGGCAAAGCAGAAAGAGACCGTGGCACGCATGATCGACATCTTCAATCTCGGCCCCCATCTGAAAGTGGCGGCCAGGGAGCTGCCCCTTGGTTTCAAGCAGCGCCTGGCGCTCAGCTGCGCCGTGATGCACGAGCCGGCCGTGCTGTTTCTCGATGAACCCACCTCCGGGGTCGATCCCCTCACCCGCCGGGAATTCTGGACCCACATCAACGGCCTGGTGGAACGCGGGGTAACGGTGCTGGTGACCACCCATTTCATGGACGAGGCCGAGTACTGCGACCGCATCGGCCTCATCTACCGCGGCCAGATGATCGCCGCCGGCACGCCGGACGAACTCAAGGGCAGCACCGCGAACGCGCAGCTGCCCGATCCCACCCTGGAGGATGCCTTTATCGAACTGCTCCACCGCTGGGATGACAAATCCAGGGAGGCGGCATGAAAGACCGGCTGCGCCGCATGAAGGCCCTGATCGTCAAAGAGTTCGTGCAGGTGGTGCGCGACCCGAGCAGTCTGCTCATCGCCTTTGTCCTGCCCATGATTCTGCTCTTTCTGTTCGGCTACGGGGTTTCCCTGGACGCCAAACGGTTGCAGATCGGCGTGGCCGTGGAAGACAGCGGCGAAGAGGCAGCCTCACTTGCCGCCTCGTTTCTGGCCAGCCCCTATTTCGAGGCCCGCATCAGCCGCGACGCCAGGGTGCTGGAGGCCGATCTGCTTGCAGGCCGCTCCCGCGGCATCGTGGTCATTGCCAACGATTTCTCCCGTAGGCTCCACACCACCGGCACAACGGCTGCGCTTCAGGTCATCAGCGACGGCAGTGAAACCAACACGGCAAACTATGTGCAGAATTACGCCCAGGGAGTGGTCTCCACCTGGGCGACCCTGCAGCAGCTGAAACAAGGCAACAGCAACGTGACCGGGCCGCGGCTGGTGCCGCGCATCTGGTTCAACCCGGAGCTTGAGAGCCGCGACTCCCTGGTGCCCGGGGCCATTGCCATCATCATGGCCATCATCGGCACCCTGCTCACCGCCCTGGTGGTGTCCCGGGAGTGGGAACGGGGCACCATGGAGGCGCTGATGGCCACCCCGGTGGGCATTGCCGAGGTCATCATCGGCAAACTCATCCCCTATTTTCTGCTGGGCATGGTGGCCATGCTGGGCAGCGTAGCCATTGCCGTGTTCCTGTTCAAGGTGCCCTTCCACGGCTCCGTGGGCGCCCTGCTCCTCACCTCGGTGGCCTTTCTGCTGGCCGCCCTGGGCCAGGGGCTGTTGATCTCCACCCTGGCCAAAAACCAGTTTGTCGCGGCCCAGGTCGCCATGATCACCGGCTTTCTGCCGGCCTTTCTGCTGTCCGGCTTTATTTTTGAGATCGCCTCCATGCCCCTGCCCATCCGGGGCCTTACCCACATCATTCCGGCGCGCTATCTGGTGACCAACCTGCAGACCCTGTTCCTGGTGGGGGATGTCTGGAATCTGCTGCTGCCCAATGTGCTTATCCTGCTGTTGCTTGCCGGGGCGCTGTTCTTCATTACCGCCCGCAAAACCGCCAAACGCCTGAGGTGAACCATGTTCAGCCGCATCCGCGCCCTGATTATCAAGGAACTGCTGGCCATCCTGCGGGATAAGAAGAGCCGCTTCGTGCTCATCGTCCCTCCCCTGGTCCAGCTCTTCGTCTTCTCCTTTGCCGCCACCCAGGAGGCAAAGAACCAGACCCTGGCCATCCTGAACCTGGACCACGGCAAACAGGCCCTGACCCTGGCCCAGAACTTTGCCGCCGCAGCCACCTTCAGCCGGGTCCTTCACCTGACCGGCGCGGCAGAGGTGCCGCCGGTCATCGAGGAGCAGCAGGCCATTGCCGTGCTGTGGATTCCCGAGGATTTTTCCCGCAATATCGAAAACGGGCAGCTGGCCGAGGCAAGCTTTATTCTGGATGGCCGCAAGACTAATACGGCGGGGATCGTCCAGGGCTATGCGCAACGCATGATGAATGACTTTCAGGCAGGCCTTGCCGCCGGCGGCCGGCCAGAAGGAGCCAGACTTGTGGTGCGCAACTGGTTCAATCCCAATCTCGATTTCAGGTGGTATACGGTGCCGAGCCTGGTATGCATCCTCACCACCCTGATCAGCCTGCTGGTCACCGGCCTGTCCGTAGCCCGGGAGCGGGAGATGGGCACCTTTGACCAGCTGCTGGTTTCGCCGCTGCACCCCCTGGAGATCCTGGTGGGCAAGGCCGTGCCGGCGCTTATCATCGCCATGGCTGAAGGAACCTTCATGGTGCTGGCCGCCGTGTTTCTCATGCGGGTGCCGTTCAACGGTTCCCTGCCGCTTCTTTACGCCAGCATGGCGGTGTTTCTCCTGGCCATCATCGGCGTCGGGCTGTTTATCTCGTCGCTGTCCATGACCCAGCAGCAGGCGATCCTGGGGGCCTTCGTCTTCCTGGTGCCGGCGGTCATCCTGTCCGGTTACGCCAGCCCCATCGAAAACATGCCCCCGTGGCTGCAGACCATCACCCTGGGCAATCCCCTGCGTTACTTCATGACCATCGTCCGGGGTATCTTTCTCAAGGACATCACCGCCGTCCTGGTCTGGCAACAGACCTGGCCCATGGCCGTCATCGCCGCGATTACCCTCTCCACCGCCACCTGGCTCTTCAAGAAACGGATGGAATGAGAGAACCGGCAGCAGCGGGGAACAAACAGCCGCCAACCCCGTCTGCCGCCCCGGCTAACCCCGCCAGAAACTGACCGGTAACAGGCCAGATCCTGGGCCATTTCACCTCATTATCGGGCAAAAGCCCAACCATCCCATTGGTCCGCGCCAACCCTTTCGGGCTAACCTGCTTTAATCAAAAGAAAAAAAATAAAACCACAACGTGGTACCGTAATTGCTTTAACACTGAACAGATGAAAAAAACTTGAGGCGGGATAACTGACACCCGCAAAGAGGCCTATCATGAAAGCAGCGCATCCCGAGTTGTCCAGCGGCAATGACGGCAGGCGGCTCAAGATAAAAGACCGCACCCTGGCCATCCTGGATCTGGCCATCCCCTTTCATATCATCCAGATCGACGAAACCGGCCTTGTTTTCCGGTATGTCGGCCACGAGCAGTGGTTCAAAAACCCGGACAGACTGGATGTGGTCTATGAAGGGATGAACCTGCGGAATCTTCCTGTCCGGACTGTTGGCGATTACCGCATCCCAACGGATATGGTGCGGACCAGATACCATTGTGTCACCTTCAACCAGCTTTCCCCTGCCCAGACAAAGCAGCTGAACCAATTCATCGGCCACTGCGTCCAATAAAATCGGGCCCGGTCGTGAACCGCCCCTCCGCCCCTGCCGCCAGCCAACCCGCCTGGGACGGCGCCCTAGCTTTTTTCAGCGATATAATTATCGAATTTTTATTTCATTAATGCTAATAAGCAAGGGATGGCGATTTGCTCCATCACCGGCGCAGGCCAAAAATTCCCATGCCCCATTAAGCTAAAATGAAAGCCACAGCGCAAGACAGACCCGAAATCCCCCCCGGCCAATGCCTGACAACCGTCAATTTGCGGGAGGTGGTCCGGGCCAAATACCGGGGAGCCTTTTTTCACCGCAATTTTTGCTCATAAAAACTGATCACTGCCCGACAGGTGCGCCATGCGACGCTTAAAACATCTTTTTGAGAAAAATAAAAAATGGGCGGCAAAGACTACGGAAGCAGACCCCGGCTTCTTCGCCAGACTGTCCAAGCAACAGAGTCCCGAGTATTTATGGATCGGCTGCGCCGACAGCCGCGTGCCGGCAAATCAGATTGTCGGCCTGGTGCCGGGGGAGATATTCGTCCACCGCAATATTGCCAATGTCGTCGTCCATACCGACTTGAACTGCCTGTCAGTCATCCAATATGCCGTTGAGGTGCTGAGAGTCAAACATATCATTGTCTGCGGCCATTATGGCTGCGGCGGCATCAAGGCGGCCCTGGAAAGCAAGGAACATGGCCTGATTGATAACTGGCTGCGGCACATCAAGGATGTTTACCGCTTTCACCAGGAAAAAATCGAGGCCCTGGAAAATGAGGCGGACAGATTCAAACTACTCTGTGAACTGAACGTGGTGGAACAGGTGGCCAACGTCTGCCACACCACCATTGTGCAGAATGCCTGGAAAGCCGGGCGGGAGCTGGCGGTCCATGGCTGGGTCTACGGTCTGGAGGACGGCATCATCAAAGATTTACGCGTCTGCATCACCGGACTCGACGAAATATCCGAGATCCACCGCATGAAATAGGCCAGGGGCGCATAGCCGCCCGTCTCAGGCCACCTCCGTGGTAAACCGGGCGGCCTTGCTGTAAAATTTCTCGACATATTCCCGCACCATCCGCCGGGCGGAGAATTGGGCCGCCGTGCTTTTGATGGCATTCTTCATCACTTGCACCCAGCCGGTGGGAATACCATCCTCGTTCACCTGATAGTAAAGAGGGATAATTTTTCCCTCCAGCACCTGATACAGTGAATCCGCATCGATTTTGTCACGCAGGCCTTCAATGTGCCCGCCGTCAAACGACCAGCCGTTCTCTCCGTTATAGGCCTCCAGCCACCACCCGTCAGGGATGCTGCACTGCGGCACCCCGTTGAGCGAGGCCTTCATGCCGCTGGTGCCGCAGGCCTCCATGGGTGAAACGGGGTTGTTCAGCCAGACATCGACCCCGTGCACCAGGTACTGGGCAACCTGTTCCCCGTAATCCTCCACAAAGGCGATCCTGCCGTTAAAATCCGGATTGCGGGCCGCGTTGAAAATTTTCTGCAGCATGAGTTTGCCGGGATCATCCGCCGGATGGGCCTTGCCGGCAAAGATAATCTGGATCGGCTGCTGCTGGCTGCCGATCAGTGCCCTCAGCCGCTGCTCATCCTGCAGAATCAGGTCGGCCCGTTTATAGGTGGCAAATCTTCTGGCAAAGCCGATGGTCAGCACCGAGGGGTCGAGCAGGGTACCGCAGGCCAGGGCCACTGAGGGATGTGAGCGGTCATTGGTCCACCGTTGCCTGGCCCGCTCCCGGATAACGTTGAAAAGCTTTATTTTCAGCCAGACGTGGGTTTTCCACAGCTCTTCATCCGGGATCTCATCAATCAGTTCCCACAGATAGGGGTTGTCATGATCCGCCTGCCAGTCCGGCCCCAGATATTTGTTGAAAAGAAGCTCCATTTTCGGCTCGATCCAGGTGGGGACATGCACCCCGTTGGTGACAAAGTCAATGGCAGCCCCCTCCTTGGCCTCCCCGGCCCAGAGCCCCTGCCACATCCGGTTGGCGACCTCCCCGTGTTTGCGGCTGACGCCGTTGCGGCAGCCGGACAGGCGCAGGGCGAACGCCGTCATATTAAAACCTTTATTCGGCTCTTCAGGATGCACCCCCAGATTGAGGAAGGTATCCCGATCCATCTGCAGAGAGGGCCAGAAGTCACGGAAATATTTGTCCATCAACGGAAAAGGGAAAACATCATGGCCGGCGGGCACCGGCGTATGGGTGGTAAAAACCGTGGTCTGCCGCACGTTTATGAAGGCCTCCTCCTTGGAGAAGCCGTTTTGCAGACGGTCCCGCAGCCTCTCAAAAAGGGCAAAGGCGGCATGCCCCTCATTGAGATGGACGATGGAGTGCTTGACATGCAGGGCCTCCAGCACCTCCATGCCGCCGATGCCCAGGACAATCTCCTGCCGCAGCCTCTGTTCCAGGTCGCCGGTGTAGAGCCTGGCGGAAATCCCCCGGTTCCAGGGATCATTTGCCTCGATGTCCGTATCGAGCAGATAGAGCGGCACCCGGCCCACCTCGACCTTCCACACCCCCACATAAATGGGCGGTTCGACCACCGGCACCTGCACGATCAGATGGTTGCCGTCAGCGTCGAGAACCTTGGCAATCGCAGCCTGATTGCGGTCAAGCCGGGTGCTGACATTTTCCTGCCAGCCCGATTCACTGATCCGCTGGTTGACATACCCTTCCGGATACATGAATCCCACGGCAATGAGCGGCACGTTCAGATCGCTGCACTCCTTGAGGAAATCCCCGGCCAGAAACCCCAAGCCCCCGGCATAAAAGGGCAGGGAGCGGTGCAGGCCGTATTCGGCGCTGAAATAGGCGATGGTCACCGGAGAGGAACCGCCGGCGCCAGGGAAAAAAGAACAGGACCGGTTAGCCATGTATTTGCGGTAGCGGGACATGACCAGATCATAGTAGCGCATATAATCCGGCTTTTTCGCCGCAGCCTCCAGCACCTCCCGGGGCAGATCCCGCAGCATTTTGTCCGGGTTGTGCACACTGGCCTTCCAGGCCTGGCGGTCGATCATTTTATAGAGCATGCGGGCCGCAGGGTTCCAGCTCCACCAGAGATTCTCGGCCAGATCGGCAAGCCCGCTCAGCCGGGCGGGAAGATTGGGAAACTCCATGGACACATTGTGATTATTCACGGCAGGCAATCCTCTCTTGCGCAAAGACTGCAGACGTAGATCCGGCGATCTCCGCGCGGCTCAGGTAAATGGCATCCTTCACTTGCCTTCAGGTTTTCCATGCCGCGGCGCAGAGGCGGGATCTCTCCGCCCCGCAGCAACCAACCATATCCGGCGATGAACCGCAGACAGACTCCAGGGTCTCCCCCAGACCAAATACCGCGGCAACCACAAATCCCGTCACAGGCGCCGCCTGAGTTCCTCCAGCTCCTCGAGCAGATCGAGAATCAGGGCCGCCCCCGGCAGATTGACCCGGAGATCCTGCTGGAGACGCAAGGCGACCTGCACGCGGCGGACCTCATAACACCGGAAACGCCATTCACCGGGCACCCTGCCCTGGGGCTCAAGCAGTCCTTCATCGATCATATCGACAATGGTTTCCGCGCTGATACCGCAGATTTCACACAATTCTTCGAGAGAAAGCCTGGCCTGATCGTCAAGGATCATGCCGGTCAGCGGCTGAAACAGATAATTTTCATCTCTTTTTTTGGCCATATCTCAGACTCCAAGAGCGCTGCGCGGATTCATCGGCATGACGGCCGCCATTTTTTCATAGATTTCCCTTGCTGCCTCCGAGTCAGCCCTGGGCACCACCACCTTCAGCACCACGAACTGGTCGCCCGGGGTTGTGCCGGGCAATCCCCTGTTTTTCAGACGCAGCTTCTGCCCGGACTGGGAACCGGGGGGAATTTTCATCTCCACCCTGCCGTCCAGGGTCGGCACCGGCACCGTGGCGCCAAGCGCCGCCTCCCACGGGGTGATCGGCAGTTCCAGATAGATGTCCTTTTTGTCCGGCTTAAACAGCGGATGGGGGTGAAAGGCGACCTCGATATAGAGATCCCCCCGGGGACCGCCGCCCATGCCCTGCCCCCCCTGCCGGGCCAGACGAATGGACTGGCCTGCCATGATCCCCTTGGGAATGCGCACGTTCAACGTATGCGGCAGCGCCACCAGCCGGCCCGTCGCATCCACTTCGGTAAGCTGCAGGGTAATGGTCTGCACCGCACCGGTAAAGGAATCCTCAAGATTGATCATGATCTTGGCATGGTGATCCTCGCCTTTAGCCCGCATGCCGCCGCGGCGCCCATGGAAACTGCTTCCCATACCGGCCCGGCCGAACAGCTCCTCAAAAAAATCGCTGTAATGGCCCGAGGCATCGCCGAAACCGCCGCCGCTGAACTCAAAACCGGCATTCCAGTCAGGCGGTGGACGGAACTCCTGCCCCTCCTGCCAGCGGGTGCCGATGTGGTCATAGGCCGTTCTTTTTTCCGGGTCCTTCAATACCTCATAGGCCTCGCCGATTTCCTTGAAATGTTTTTCCGCATCCGCAGCCTTGTTGACATCCGGATGATATTTGCGGGCCAGCTTCCGGTAGGCCCTTTTGATTTCATCCTGGCCGGCGTCCCTCGCCACCCCAAGGGTCTTATAATAATCCTTATATTCCATGCCTTCCTCGTAATCCTTATCCGCTAAAAGACGGGTCAGCCTCGCCAGTTTTCATAAAAACATCGCCGAGCATGATCCGGGCATCGGCAATGACGCATCCCTCCCCGGAACAGAGCAGGGGGTTCAGATCAATCGACTCGATATAGGGAACCAGGTCCTGCACCAGCCCGGCGAAAGCAACCAGCACCCGGGCCAGCTCCTCCTTATTGATCGCCTCCTTGCCGCGGTAACCGGACAGCAGCCGCCCGCCCTTCAGCTCATGCAGCATGGAGTGGACATCCGCCGGGGTCAGGGGAGCCATCCTGATGGCCACGTCACCATAGATCTCCACACTGGTGCCGCCGATGCCCAGCAGAATAACCAGCCCGAACTGGTTGTCGATCTTGGCCCCCACGATCAATTCCGTGCCGGACACCATTTCTTCCAGCAGCAGCCCGGCAAAACCGTTCAAACCGCTGACCTTTTCATAAAACTGCTGCAGCTGCCGGTTGTCGGCAATGCCCACCGCCACCCCGCCCGCCTCCGACTTATGGATCACGGCCGGGGACACCACCTTGGCCACCAGGGGATAGCCGATTACAGCGGCACATTGCAGACTTTCCGGCAGATTCCGGGCCCAGGCAAAGCGGGGCACCGGCAGGGCGGCCGAGGCAAAGAGGGCCTTGGCCTGCGGTTCCATCAGCCAGCCGTTCTTCCTGGCTTGCCGCAGCATCTCCATCATCTCATTTTTCAACACAAGCGGCATCTCCTGAGAACTTGGGTCATATGCACAGCGCTTTCAATCGAGGAGGCCACCGGCACCCGGTTGAGTTCAAAGCCCTCGATGAGCATCCGATACTTTTCAACATGGGGCACATAGGCGATCAATGGCTTGCCGTGGCGGCGGTACACCTTGCTCAGCCGCGCCCCGAGATCAGCGGTGATGCCGGGCAGATAGGGCAGCAGCAGCAGCAGGATGCTGTCAATGTCTTCGATCTCGCAGAAGGCCTCCACCGCGGCGATAAAGTCATTCTCCACCGCGCTGCCGGTCAGATCCACCGGATTGGCCACCGAGGCGATGGCGCGGATGCTCTCCGACAGGCGGTTGCGCAGGGATTGCTGCACGGCCTCGCTGAAATGCGGCACGCTCAACCCGCCGAGGACGCAGGCGTCCACCGCCATGGCCCCGTGGCCGCCGCTGCCGCTGATAATGCCCACCCGCCCCTTGATCACCGTGTCGGGATAGCAGCTCAAGGCCTCACAGTATGATACAAGTTCCAGTTCATCGTGCGCCTCAATGATGCCGTGCTGAGCCAGGACCGAGGCAAACACCGCGTAATCACCGGCCAGCGAGGCGGTATGGCTGGACACGGCCCGGCCGCCCTCGCTGGTCTTGCCGGCCTTGAGCACGATGACCGGCTTACGGCATCGCGCCGCCCGCTGGACAAAAGCGCGGCCCTCGTTCTTGGCAAAACCTTCCACATAGAAAACCATGACCCCGGTGCGCGGATCGTCATCAAGAAATTCCAGCAGCTGCAGTTCGCGGATAGAGGCCTTGTTGCCGATGCTGATGGCGCTTGATATGCCGACCCCCTCCCGGGCGAATTTGACCAGCAGATCAACCAGGATGCCGCCGCTCTGGCTGACCACGGCCACATCGCCTGCGGCCGGCTGCACCATGCGCTCCGTGGGCAGAAAAAAGGTATCCACCACCCCGGGAGAATAGATGCCCAGACAGTTGGGGCCGACAAAGGGGAAAGCGGCAGCGGCGGCAAGCTTGACCAGGCTGGCCTGCAGATCATCGTGGCCCACCTCGGCAAAGCCGCCGGAGATGACAATGGCGCTTTTGACCGCCGCGGCAATGCATTGTTCCAGCACGGCAGACACATATTCGGCCCGCACCGCGATCACCGCCAGATCGATTTTGTCCGGGATAGCGCCCACCGAAGGGAAAACCTGCTCGCCGTCGATAGCGCCGCCCTTGACATTCACCGCATAGGTCTTGACCGGATAACGCAGCAGATTCTTAAAAAAGATGACATTGGCGGGATGCCGGTCATTGCTGGCTGACACCCCGATGACCGCCACCGATTGCGGGTTGAACAGAGGGGACAGATTCATGCATCCCTCCCGCTGTCGTCTTTCCATGGCGGAAAGCCGGCATCGCTTCCGGGCCCGTTCCTGCGGTAAGTGCCGAGCAGGAATCCGAGCAGAACGCCGATGCCCAGCACCAGAAAGAGCATGAGCGCCTGGGACAGCGAAAACTGCCAGAACAAAAAACGGATACTGATCATTTCCGTATTCTGCAGGGTAAAAACCACCACTGTCAGCAAAAGGGCCATTACCAGGCCGAGCTTCGTCTTCATAATCCCCCCGGGATCTCTCCGCAGAGGCGCCGCCTCCACGGAGAAAAACATGTCCTGCTTTTTGTCATTTGGAAACTGCATACCAGTATAACAAATGCTGCCGGCAGAAGAAAACAAATGTTGAAAAAAATACTGTTTTTAAGCGATGTTGCGTGATAAAGAACAAAATGAACCTGGCCCGGATCAGCACGGCCCAGCGCGCGGTCAGGCAGGTTGCGGCCTGGTTCGAACAGGCAGCCAAGACGTCATTGCGGGCAAGCGAAGCGCCACCCGGAATCCATGGCATGGTGGCCCCATCTTGATTGCAAACCGGCATAAGGAGAAATGATCGAAAAATGAAAAGCTTTCATAAAGAACTCTGGTTTGAGGTGCCCACCCGCCGGGCCTTTATCAACATCACCCCCCAGGTGGAGAAATGCCTGGCGGACAGCGGCATCAAGGAAGGGCTGCTGCTGTGCAACGCCATGCACATCACCGCCTCGGTTTTTATCAACGACGATGAGTCAGGCCTGCATCATGATTACGACGTCTGGCTGGAAAAACTTGCCCCCCATGAACCGGTTGCCCAGTATCGCCACAACGGCTACGAGGACAATGCCGACGCCCACCTGAAAAGGCAGGTCATGGGCCGCGAGGTGGTGGTGGCGGTGACCGAGGGCAAACTCCACTTCGGCACCTGGGAGCAGATCTTTTACGGCGAATTTGACGGCCGCCGCCGGAAACGGGTGCTGGTGAAGATCATCGGCGAGTAGCAGATGGGCAGGGGGGAAAGATTCACCCTGTACGGAATCCCCCGGGATCCGTACACCTTTCGCGAACGCTAACTTCTTGGGTCCAAGCCCTCACGACGAGACTCAATATCGCTCGCGAGGTAGTTACGCAAAAGGCTGCAGCAAACTCTGATGGTGTCGTAGTCTGCCCCCGAGAGCTTGCCGCTCTTGCCGTGAGACAAGACTGATTGCAGTGCGTCCTGGAGCGGGGCATAGCCTTTGGAGTGAGCTGTCCGGGAAAGATACATTCCGCCCCGCTCAAAGTACCAACTACGGAGGGCCTGGCTGAAGGCCAGAAGCTGCTCATAGGTGACATTCTGATCCTTTGGCCATTTCGGCAGAACGGACGTAAGTTTCCAGAGATCGGCATAGACCGCTATACGGCGCTTTCTTAGGTCAATGTCGATTTGGCCGAGTAGTTTGTTCAAATTCATGATTCGATCCAGCCAGAGCTTCCCAAGCCAGGCAGCAAGTCCTGCGACGATCACTGCGCTTCCTCCGGCTGCTGAAATCACGGCGGCGACAACTTCAAACGGTGTCATGGGCTCTCCCTCATGCACGGGTTGAGAATTACCGAAGCAATGTAGCCCTGCAGCACCTCCACCCGCAGGTTGCGGTCCAGATTCAGCGCTTCGGGGAAACCGCCGGTCGCACCCAGCAAACGGGGGCTGGTGAGGATCACCGGCGAGCAGGGGCAACCCCTTGTGGTTGCCCTGAGTCGGTTCAACGCGGCTTTCATGCCCGCCCTCTTTGCTGCAGGGGCGGTTCGCGAACCGCCCCTGCGCGAGGCCGCAGCATGGCGGAGCTGCAGGGGTTTCGCCTCAACGCGGAAAGGCGTGAACCCTGTGATCAATTACCTTGAAACGGCAATTGCAATCGCCGGCGTCGTATGCTAGTTTGTATTCTTTGGTTGCCATTTTTCATAATCATGGTTGTTCAACAATACGGATTTGTCTCAAGCCAATGAAAACAGCACCTGATATAATTGTCCAACTGATCCATATCGAAGGGCCTCTGAAGGGACAGATTCTGGAGATATCCGATCCGGAAATCAGAATCGGCCGCCATCCTTCCTGCCAGCTGCAATTCCCGGCCGACTACAATCTCATTTCCAGGCAGCACGCCACCATCACCAGGGAAGGCAACCGTTTCAAACTGACGGACCACAGCTCCAACGGCACCATTGTCAACGGCAAGAAAGTCAAGGAAGTCTATCTCAAGGATGGGGATGTGATCACCATTGCCGAAGGCGGGCCCAAGGTCAGCTTCCTGACCCAGGTCGGCGTCGCCGCGTCCGCCCCGGCCCCGCAGCCGCCCGTGCAGGAGTTCGTCCCCCCTCCTCACCCTGCTCCGCCGCAGCCGGAAGCCAGAGTGTACATGCCGCCCCCTGCCGCCCCCCAGCCCGAGGCCAGGCCATATATCCCGCCGCAGCCGCCCCCGGTCAGCCGGCCGGCGGAACCCGCCCAGCCCAGGGAAAGCAAGGAGCCGCTGATCATTCAATACGGACCGACCCTGCGTTCCTTTGACAGACTGCCTTTAAAGATCGGCAAGCACCCGAGTTGCGATTTTCAGCTTGATCATGCATCCATTCATGACCTGCACGCGGAAATCTACTTTGCCGACGGAAACTACTGGGTGCGGGATCTTACCGGCAAACACCTGGTTACCGTGGGCGGCGTTGCCGTAGACCAGGGCGTTCCGCTCAGACAAAATGACGAACTTTTTCTCAGCCCCACCGGTCCCTTTTTTCAATTTCTGGGCAAAGGCCGGCTGGGCGAACTGGAAAGAACCCCGGCTCCGCCGGTTGATGAAGCGCGGGAACTGAGCAGCCGGCCCGCGGCCAGGATGCAGGAGAAAAATTCCCCGAAAAGCCCAATGTCTTTTCTGAAAAAGATTTTCTCCAAGGATTGAACAGCACGTTTGCGTGGGGATAATCAGGACAGGCGTCACGGATGTTTTGCCGGGATACCCGGCGGGAGAAAAAAACTTGCGCAGAAGCTATGCCGACTCCTTCAGCAGCGGCAGGCTCTTGCCGAGTTTTCCCAGCACGTTATCGATCTGCGCAAGGCTAATGATCCCCTGTTCAAGCAGGATCCGGCCAACCAGCCGGTGCCGCCCTTTTTCGATGTCTTCCATCACCTGAATCTTGAGGGCATCGACAAACTCTTTGGGCGTGACATATCCGCTTTCAATGGCAATGACACCAAAACGCTTTTCCAGATGCTGGGTCTCAAGCTCTTCCTTCATTTACGCCTCCCGTTTTTTCCATCTTATATCGGGCCAATCAGCAAAAGCAAAAAAAATTTTCAAATTATTCCTGATCCGAATATACTGGTCATTGCACAAAAACTTATTTTTCCAGAAAACAGCCTCGGGCAATCCCTGCTCTGCAATTGCCTGAATCTTTTACTTTTTTATTTTCACGCAACCGGATTTCAATGGCAAACAGGCCCCAGGCCTTTACCCAGGGAGTGATACATGAAAAGGCTGGACGGCATAATTCCATGGAATAATTATCATCTCTCCTATTGCGGCATTTCGGACCGGGGACTGATCCGCAAAGAAAACGAGGATGACTTCCTGGTCATGGAAAGGCATCGGCTGTTCTGCGTGGCTGACGGCATGGGCGGCCAGGTGGCCGGTAAACTGGCCAGTCAGACCACCCTGGAAGGGGTGTCCCGCTGCATGACTTATCTGACTGGGTCCGGAGACACGACGATCCCCTACGGTCTTTCCGTTGACATGCTGCACAAACCGCGGCTGGCCTGCATCGTGCAATTTGCCAATTACCTGGTGCACCAGAAGGCTGACGGCAGCAGCATGGGTTCAACCCTGGTTGCCGGCCATTTCACCGAAGACCGCCTTGATTATGCCCATGTGGGCGACAGCAGGTTATATCTGTGGCGCGGCGGCCAGCTGACCCAACTGACGGAAGACCATTCCCTGGTCTACGAGCTTTACAGGATGGGCAACATCAGCCGGGAGGAAATGCAGTCACACAATCTGCGCAACATCATCACCCGCGCCATCGGCACCCATCCCCAGGTGGAGCCGGGTCTCGGCAGCATCGATGTCCGGCCGGGCGATATCTTTCTGTTCTGTTCGGACGGCCTGACCACCATGCTCGATTCAGATGAAATTGCAGCCGTTTTAGCAACAGGGGCAAACCTGGCGGCCCTGGCCCAGACCCTGGTGGCAAAGGCCAATGCAGCCGGGGGACGGGACAATATCACCATTCTGCTCATTGCCGCGCAGGGCATGATGTGATCGCCTGCCCCTGACCGCCCAGGCGGCAGGCAAGAGCAGTCCTTGCGGCGGCAGACTGCCGGCCTGCCTCATCTGTCTTCCGGGTAGATCTTTTTATACTCTTCCGGATGATATATTTGGATGCATTCCGGGCAGATGCCATGGCTGAAGACCGCTTCGGAATGTTTGGTGATATAGGTCTCGATCTGGATCCATTGCCCGTCGCTATCCCTTATTTTTTTACAGTGGGAACAGATGGGCAGAAATCCGCTCAATCTTTTGACTTCAGCCAGGGCCGTCTGCAGTTCACTGACCAGTTTGCCCTTTTCCTCCTCGGCCTGCCTGAATTTCGTGATGTCCCTGAAGCTCCAGACCCGGCCCCGGTTGCGGCCATTGATGACCAGAGCCCTGGTATATCGTTCGATGCTGCGGCCATCCTTAAAGGAAATGACATCGAGATCGGTGGCATCGGGGCTGCGGTAAAGGTCTCTGACCTTCTGCAGGAACGCATCCGGGTGCTGGACCTGATCCAGCACAAAGGCAAGCGCCTCGTCATCCCCATACTGCTTCAGGATATGCGGCGGGATCCCCCATATTTCAACAAATTTCTGGTTGCAGGTCAACAGGTGCCCCTCGGGGTCCACCGCCAGGATGCCATCCGTGGTGGAGTCCAACACGGCTTGCAGCAGGGAATTGGTCTTCTGCAGTTTCTGCTCGGCAAGTTTGCGCTTGGTGATATCCCGCACAATTTCAATGCCGGCCACGAGTTTACCCGTGCTATCCTTGAGGGGTGAGGCGGCAATTTCCACATATTTTGCGTCGTTGCCCGAGGTCATGATCTTTTCGATCTTGTGAATCCCGCCATCCTGCCATGCCTGGGTGAGTGCGCATTCCGGACACACTTCTTTTCTCCCCTGATAGACGGCATGACAATACCGGCCGATATTGTCACCAAAGAGACCGTCCGCGATCTTATTTTGATAAAGCACCCGGTAATCAGTATCGATGATGACGACGGGATCGCCTATGGCAGCGACAACGGCCTCGAATTTGGCCTTTTCTTCACCCAGTTTTTTCAGCAATGCGTCCAGGTCTTGGCGCGGTTCGACACAAAAACTTTCCGGGATTTTTTTTTGCCGGGCGAATTCGGCGGAATCCTGCTTGTTATCCATAAGTTATTCACATTATCCCTGTCAGCGCGGACCTGTGGCAGCTGTCCTTGCTCTGACGTGTAGAGAGAGTACGCGCAACAGTAACTTTTTTACACATTATATGCGATAGGCAGGAACTTTTACAATACGGAAACAATACGGAGTTAATACTGAAAGAATATCGGCAATCAACGCAGAGAGAGGATATGGGACCTGAGATTTACCCGTTTGTTCTTGATGCCCAGCTTGATTCTGATGTTATCCCGGTAGGTCTCCACCGTGCGGGGTGACAGGCCGAGCAGTTCGGCAATGTCTTTGTTGACCATGCCGTTTTTTATAAAGTCAACCACCTGGATTTCCCGCGGGGTTAAACTCGGGAACTGCTCATAGAGATTCCGGGAAAACGATGCGGTTATCTGCAGCAGATTGGTTTTGATTATGTCCACATATGCTTTGTGTTGCCTGTCGGCAAGCTTCATATCCAGATTTTCCAGATGGGGGGAAATCAGCCCGTTGATATTGGCCAGGACGTTTTTTTCCAGTTCCTGCCTGGCATCGCTGCATTGCTTGAGTAAAATCTTCAAGGCGATATTGGCCTCTTCAAGCTTGAGGCTCCGTCTTTGCAACTCCTCCTCGATCTGTTTCCGCTCGGTGATATCATCCCCGGAAAACAGGATGCCGTTAACGCAGCCTTCCCCATCCGTCAATATCGTATTGTGAAAGGAAATGATCCGCTCCTCGCCGCTGCTGGTCAACACGGAATTTTCGTAGTATTTGGCCTGCTGGATGTCGCCGCTCATTAATTGGGAAAATACCTTTCTGACATTTTCCGCCATCCGCTTCGGCACGAAATGATCAAACCAGTTCCTGCCGAGCACTTCCTCCTCGCTGACCTGCAACAGACGGCAGCCATGGGGGTTGATCAGCGTGATCTCACCCGCGGCATTGAGGGCCACCAGCATGACGCCGGCAACATCGAGATATTTCTGCTTTTTTTCCTGGACCTTTCTTAACTCATCCGTTCCCAGCTCAACCCGCC
>JALNXE010000057.1 GCA_023230525.1 Desulfobulbaceae bacterium | reverse complement strand
TTATTATAATTTAACAGAAAACATCACCAGAATCAAGCATTTTAATGAAAATACAACAAGTTGATTATGTTTGATCAACGTAATTTGTCAAAACGAGTTGCGTTAAGTCCGACAGACTCCTAGCGGAATTTCCATTTTTCGAACCAGCCCGGGAATACTTTGCCTGTCGTGCGGATAGCAGGTTTCATAACTTGCCGGTATTACAAAGTATCAGTGCAAAGGCAGCGGTCATGGTCAATGACGAAGATCTTTTATGTAAAAAAAAAAGCAGAACCGGAGCTTTTGGTAAAGGGCTGGAAGGAAGAAGGGGTGAAGCCATCAAAGGCCTTTTTGTCTGACGATCTCAAACATGATGATGCCGGCCGCCACCGAGGCGTTTAAGGAATCAATTTCCCGCTGCATGGGGATGGTCACCTTGAAGTCGCACTGTTCCTGCACCAGCGGCCGGATGCCTTTTTCCTCGCCGCCGATCACCAGGCAGAGCGGACCGGAAAAATCCGTCTGATAGATGGCAACGCCGCCCTCCTTGATGGTGCCGTAAATCCAGATTCCCTGCTCTTTTAATTTCTGCAGCATCCGGACGAAGTTGGTGCTCTGGCAGACGGGCAGGTGGGTTAAGGCGCCGGCGGATATTTTCGCCACCGTGCCGCTTAAGGGTGCTGAACGGTCCTTGGGCACAATGAGCCCGGTTACCCCGGCGGCCGAGGCGGAGCGGATAATGGCCCCCAGGTTGTGGGGGTCCTGGATGGAATCAAGGGCCAGCACAAAAGGGGTTTTGCTTTGGCTAACAAGCGCCAGGAAAGCCTCTTCCGGCAGGGTTTCAAAGGGCATGATCCGGGCAATGACCCCCTGATGGTTCATCTGCCTGCTGCCGGCTATTCGGAACTGGGGGGTGAATTTTACCTTTACCTGTTCTGCTCTCGCCAGATCAATGATCTCCTGCAGTTTCCGGCTTGTTTTACCCTTTTCGATCAGGATTTCGTGGATTGAGCGGGGCCTGGCGGCCAGCAGCTCATAGACCGGGTGGATGCCCCAGACAAGCTGGTCCTCGTTCAGCGGTGTGTTATCGTTCATAAACCGACCTGTAAAAGATTAGCCAGCAGACCTGCAGTGTGCGGCAAAAAAGGCATGGGGGCAATTTGCCGGGCAATGACAAGGGACTCTGGATCATTGCCGGGGCAGGATAAGAGGGAGCCCGTCGATGTTGCGCCTGGTGCGGCTGCGCTGGGCAATGATGATGGCCCGCAGGGTATCAACCGCCTGTTCCAGGGTGTCATTGACGATCAGATAATCGTAGAGCCCTGCATCCTGCATTTCATTCCTGGCGTTCTGCAGGCGGAGCCTGATGGTTTCAGGGGAATCGGTGCCCCGGCCGGTCAGCCGTAGTTCCTGCTCTTCCCATGACGGCGGGACAATAAAGATGGAGAAACATTCGCCGCCGGCCGCAGCCCTGACCTGCCTGGCGCCCTGGACGTCAATATCCAGGAAAACATCAAGCCCCTGGACGAGATGCCGGTCCACCTCTCTGCGGCTGGTCCCGTAAAAGTTGCCGTGCACCTCGGCCCATTCCAGAAATTCATCAGCGGCCCGCATCTGTATGAAGGTTTCCTGATCGACAAAATAGTAATCTACCCCCTCCTTTTCGCCGGTCCGGGGGCTTCTGGTGGTATGGGAAACGGAAAAGGTCACCCCCTTAACTTGGGCAAAAAGCCGTTTGAGGATGGTGGTTTTCCCGGTCCCGGACGGGGCGGAAATGATGATGAGATTACCTCTCACAGGGTATCCTCCGTCAGTGAGGCCGGATCCTGCTGGGTGGCGGGGGTGAAGCGCTGGGTAATCGTTTCCGGCTGGACGGCGGAGAGGATAACGTGGTTGCTGTCCAGGATGATGATGGAGCGGGTTTTCCGCCCCTCGGTAACGTCGATGAGCTTTTTCTGCTCCTTGGCTTCATCCTTGAGCTTTTTTATCGGGGAAGATTTCGGCTTTACAACGGCAAGGATACGGCTGGCCACCACTGAGTTGCCGAACCCCACATTGATCATTCTCTGGTCCATGGTTATAATCCTTTGGTCTGGTTGGTCCGACTGGTCTAAACGGTCTAACTGGTCTAACTGGTCTAACTGGTCCGACTGGTCCGACTGGTCCGGCTGGTCTAACTGGTCCGACTGGTCCGGCTGGTCTAACTGGTCTAACTGGTCTGACTGGTCTAACTGGTCCGGCTGGTCTGTTGCCTTTGACTAGTCAGACTAGTAAGACCAGTTAGACCAGTCAGGCTAGTCAAGCTAGTCAGGCCAAATCTATTCAAGATTCTGCACCTGCTCGCGCATTTTTTCCAGTTCATTTTTCAGTTCAACGGCCTGATGGGCAATGCCTGCATCGGAAATTTTTGACGCCATGGTATTGATCTCCCGTAATAATTCCTGCAGAAGAAAATCAAGGCGCCGCCCCACTGGTTCCTGCTGATCCAGGAAATGGCGGAACTGATCGATGTGGCTGGTCAATCGCACCAGCTCCTCCGTCACATCGGCTTTGTCGGCAATAATGGCGATCTCCTGGGCAATGCGGACCGGATCAATATCCACATCTTTGGCCAGCTTGGCAATTCTTTCCTGCAGGGCAACCTGTTTCTGCGCGGTCAGTTCCGGTATCTTCTCTTTTATCTGTTCTTTGGTGGAGGCCAGAAAGTCCAGGCGGGCGAGAAGATCGTTTTTCAGGCTCAGGCCCTCGCGTTCCCGCATATCCCGGGTCAGTTCCAGGGCCTGCCGCAGGGCCTGCCGCAGGATATCCCACACGGCCTCCAGATCTTCCGTCTCATCCATGGCGTAGATGACATTGGGATAACCTGCCACCAGGGTCAGTTCCATGCCGGATGCGGGCAGATCCAGATCGGTTTTGATCTCCAGCAGGCAGTTGCGGTACTGCCGGGCAAGGGGAAGATTGACGCCCAGGGTTTTGGCCTCAGCCAGGTTCGGGGCGGGGGTAACCACCACCTCAATATGGCCTCGGCTGTAAAAAGGGGTGATTTCTTTTTTTATTTTCTCTTCAAGGGCGGTGTACTGTCTGGGCATTTTGATGCGGATATCGTTAAAACGGTGATTGACTGATTTGATCTCCACCGTCCAGCCGATGTTTTCCGAGGCGTGCTCTCCCCGCCCAAAGGCCGTCATGCTTATCGGAAATTTCATGAAATAAGCTCCATAAGTTCTTTGGCAGATGCCGTTGCCGTGCCGATCTTGGCGACCACTATGCCTGCGGCGAAATTGGCCAGGGTAGCCGCCTCGGCAAAACTGAGGCCGCTGGCAAGTCCAAGGGCAAGACTTGCAATCACCGTATCCCCCGCACCTGTTACATCATAAATCTCTTTGGCCACCGTTGGAATAGTGAAAATCGGTTTTTCTTTTTCCAGCAGGGCCATGCCCGCCTCGCCCCGGGTGATGAGAACCGCCTTGCTGTCCAGTTTCTGCAGCAGGGTGGACGCCGCCCGGAAAAGAGATTCGTCATCAAAGATGGCCACACCGGACATCTTTTCCGCCTCGTGATGGTTGGGGGTAATGATGGTTGCCCCGTGAAAGAGGTCGGTGTGAACCGGTTTCGGGTCCACGATCATCGGCACCTGGTGCAGGCTTGCCAGCCGGCGCAGATGATCCATCAGCGGTGCGCTGATCACCCCTTTGCAGTAGTCGGAAATAACGACTGCGTCAAAGGTGGTGATATTCGCCTCGATAAACGAGCACAGGTCGTCCAGGGTCTCAACAGGCAGAGGGCCTGTTTTTTCCCGGTCAAAACGGACCACCTGCTGGCTCTGGGCCACAATCCTGGTTTTCTTGGTGGTGGGCCGGTCATGGGTTTTGATGACACCTGCGGTGGGTGAACCCATCTGCTGCAGAAGTTCCAGCAGATGCTGGCCCATCAGGTCATCGCCGATCACCCCGCACAGGGTCGCCCTGGCCCCGAGATCGTAGAGGTTGTGCAGCACGTTGGCCGAACCGCCGAGCAGCAGACTCTCGTCGGTCACATTGACCACGGGCACCGGGGCCTCGGGCGAGATGCGGGAAACACTCCCCCAGATGAAATGATCAACAATGATATCGCCGATAACCAGCACCTTGGCCGCGGGGAATTTTTCAATGGCCTGTTGCAGGTGCAGCCAATTTATGTTTTCTAACACATCTTGCTCCTGTTGCTCTTTTTTCGCAATATTGCAATAAAGGGTTTTTCCACCTTGTTTGGTCTTGCGCCATTCTTACAAGGAACCGTTACGGCATAACATGTAATTCTGCCTGTTTTTTACGGCTTCCTGGTTGTTTTTTTCACAACGGCTTAATCAGGTTTTTCCTCGGCCAGGATCATCCGGCAGAATTTTTCCGCCAGCTCCGCCAGGTCGGCACCGGTGAGCTGGCTGCTGTCCTTGATGCGGATGGTGGTGGTTGAACCGGATTTGTCCAGGGGCCGCCATCTGTCGAAAAAACGGTCATTGGGCGCCCCGGCGAAACAGATGACCGACCGGGTCCCCCTGGCGGTGGCCAGATGCTGGCAGCATGAATCGTAGCCGAAAAAAACATCCGCCTGATCGATCAGGGCCGAAAGCATGCCGATGCCGCCCTGGATGCAGACCAGTCCATGGTGGAAAGGGATCTGTTTACTCGTAAGATTTTTTTCCGAAACCGCCGTGGCCTGAAATGCCCTCATCTGCATCATTTCCATGAGAGCTTTGGCCCGCTCCCGCTCATCCGGGTGACACCCGCTGTCCAGAACCACCAGGGCGCCGTCGTCCTGTAAAAGCCCGGCCAGCAGCTGCTCCTCAAAGGGGTCTGGCAGCCGTTTTCTGCAGTCATTGCCGACCCCGAGATTGATGACGATTTTTTTGCAGCCCATGGGGAACTGGGCAAAGTACCTCTGGACATTGTCCAGATGGGCCGGGCGGATGGAAATCTGCGGCAGGATGTTTGTCTGTTCGTCCAGCACCTCGTTTAGCCATCGGTTGGTCAGCTGGCTCAGTCTGCTGGAGGCGTCCCGCTGATCACTGCGCGAAGGAAAATGCCGGGTATAACGGTCGGCAAGCAGGGGAAGAAGGGCGAGCTGGCTGAGCCGGCTGTCTGGGTCAAAGAGCAGGGTCTGGCCGTCATGCAGACCTTCCCATTCCATTTTCAACTGCTGGTAAAGAGCGGCATAGCTGGTCAGGCGGCCGATCAAGCCCCCGTCCCGCTCGTAATGGAATTTTGCCCAGTGCACCCGGGGCAGTCCGTAAAAAATTTCCGGCAGATGGGCCGGTCCGTAAACAATAATTTCAGCCCGGGGAAATGAACGGGCCAGCCGGTGCACCATGATGGAGGTAATGGCCACGTCGGCGCCGACCGTGACCCTGGAAAGAATAAGAATTTTCCTGATCTGATCTTTGAGTGACGGGCTTAAGGCAATATCCTGATGGATCTTTTCGTAGCGGGCGAGAAGCGGGTCCTGGTCCCCATAGTTCAGCTCGTTTAACAGGAGGTTTAAGCTCTCTCCCTCCTTTTGCCGGCGGATGAAGCCGATCATGCGCAGCAGCACCAGATTGCAGAGTTCGACTCCTCTGGTGGTAAAGTCATCACAGAGCTGTTCAACAATATTTTTATAGAGGGCGGCAACCGCAGCTTTGCGCACCGGCAGGCTCTCTTCAAAAAGGGCCATGCCGCAAAGCAGATCAATGGCGCGGAAATCGGGCTTTTCATCGGCCGCCAGCTGACTCATGAAGCCGGCGCTTAATTCACCGGCGATGACTTCCGGGGAAATGATGGGGTTGCCGGCCAGAAATTGCTGCCAGTTATGATTTGCTGTTTCTATTTTCATTGATTCCCGTTTTCATGATGGGGAGATATGCTCAACAGGCTAATATAGACGTATAGCGTAAAGCAGGCAATTTAATTCTGCGTAAAGAGCAGATGCGGCCGGTTGCAGCGGCTGTGATCCGCGGGGAAAAAGAAAAGAGGCAGGGCGATAAGGATGTTACGCAGGATAAGCAGATAAACGGGAGTGGGGTTGCCTTCGCCGAAACAGCCGCAGTCAACCGGCAGGAGGAGGTATCCCTCTGCCGCCAGGATGAGCAGCAGGGTGTAAAAAAGATAAAGCAGCCCGGCGACTCTGGCAAAAAAGCCAGCCTGAATGCCGGTGAGGGCAGCAATGCCTAAAACGATTTCCAGGGGCGGATACCAGCGGGAGATGAAGACCAGTTGGCCGATACTGATCATGTCCCGCGCAAGAAATGATTCAAGCAGATCGCCCACGCCGGGGGAGACGATTTTGCTCACCCCGGCCCAGACCAGAAGGAGTGCGGCCAGGTAATAATCGCTGACGGCAAGCAGCTTGAGAATTTTTTTCACTGATCAAGCAGCTGGATTTTTTTTGCGTCTTCCTTCCCAGAAGGTCATCAGTTCTTCCATCATCAGATGAAGCCTCTCCACCTGTTCCTTCACATCCTGCACGGTGGCCGAACTCTCTTCCGACATGGCGGCCTGGGACTGCACCATATCATCTATGGAGTTGACCGCCTGCCTGATTTTTTCTTCGGTTTCGGACTGCTGCCTGCCGGTTTCCTTTATTTTCGTCATCTCCCTGACCACCAAGTCGGACCCGGTGTTGATTTCAACAAAGGTCGTTTTCAGATGGTCCACCATCTGCACACCCGAGGTCACCTTTTCGTCGAGACGCCTGATGATAACGGCAACCTTGCTGGCGGTTTCCGTTGTCCGGGTGGCGAGATTTCTCACCTCAGCGGCCACCACCGCAAATCCGGCACCGGCTTCACCTGCCCGGGCGGCTTCAACCGCGGCATTCAAGGCAAGAAGATTGGTCTGGAAGGCAATATCCTCTATGGCCTTGACCAGGGATGAAATTTCCCGGTCCGCCTCCACCATGGCAGTCATCGCCTCCACCACATCATTAATGGATTTGTTGGACCGGGTTGCCGTGCTGTAAAGGGTATTGGCCGCTTGGTCGGCTGTTAGGGCCGCGGCAAGATTTTCCTTGGCCTGGCCGGTCATCTGGTCCATGGTCGCGGCTATTTCCTCCAGGGCGGCGGACGATGAGCTTGTTTCAGAGGCCAGATGGCTGGACATGGCATTAATGTTGTCGACGGCCTCAAGCAGTCCGCCGGTGGCCTGGGTTGATTCCTCACCCATCCTGTCAAACTGTTTTGAGATCAGAGAGATCATATAGAAGATGATCGCGCCGATGATGACCATGAGGGAGATGGAAAAAACCAGGATTTTATTGAGCTGCCGGCTGACGGCAAGAATTTTGGTCATTGCCTGGTTGTGGCTCTGGGTGCTGGCATTGACGATGTTGTTCAGGGATTGCTGAAGATTTTTGTTCTGCGTATCGAATTTTTCCGTCCAGGCTGCCTCCTCGCCATAATCCTGGGCGGTGCTGGCCGCAATCATCTGCTTGCCGGCCTCAACGGATGCCTGGTATATTTTCCGTACCGCATCAATCTGCCGGGTACCCTCGGGGTTTTCGCCGTTGAGTTTCTGCAGCCCGGTCAGCAGACCGATGATCTGCTGATCTATGGTCTGGATGTTTGCCAGCTCGCTCTCCGTCCCGGCGGCCCTGGAGACATTAAATTTTTCAATAACATTGGTCACCAGACCTTTTATTTCTATGGCAACTTTCGTCTCAGGATAGACCTGCTGGCTTACCTTTCTTACCTCGCGGTTGAATTCTTTCGTGGCCACCAGGGCGTAAGAGATAATCATACCGGAGATGGTGAAAAGGAGGAGAAAAAAGAAGTAGAGCTTTTTTTTGCTGCCGATCTTCATAAGCCATTCTCAATAAATGTCTGCGATATTTACTGATAAATATCTAATTAGGAGCCGTTGCGAAATAACCGGCTTTCTTGGCCATTTCGTGACGGCTCTTTATGCCGTTTTGACCAGCCGGATGAGGACATTATTTTGTTACAGCGGCTTAGCATAGCTTAGCAGATGGCAAAGGAGAAGCCCTGACGCGCGTCTCCTTTGCCATTTTTGTGACCGCCTCTGATATCCCAACGACGATATTATTATGAGCGGCTTATTGGGTGGGCAGCCCGGCACGCTTCCAGGCCAGAACCCCGCCATCCAGCACGGCCAAATTGGTATAGCCCTGCATATGCAGAAATTTTGCGCAGATATTCACCTGTTTGCCGGCATGGTCGAAGATAATGATTTTCTTGTCCTTGGGGAGACTGCTGTATTTTTCAGCCAGGTCATCCAGGGGGATGCTGACGGCGTCTTTGATTCTGCCCACATCTTTTACCTCATCACCGCGAATGTCCAGCAGAACGCCGCTGGCGGCCTGAGCCTGCATTTCCTGCGGGGTCAGGCGGGGGATTTCAATTTTCGGATAGTCCACATGGGTTTCGACCGGGTAGTGGTTCTTGGCCCAGTCGGGCAGACCGTCATTGTAAACCATGACATTGGTGTAGCCCAGGGCAAGAGCCCGGTCTGCCCCCTCTTTGCTTTTGGAGCATTTGGGGCCCTTGCAGTAGAAAATAAGCAGGCTGGCCTTGTCTGCCGGCATGAGTGGATTATCAGCGGTGACCTTGCTGCTGGGAATATTGATCGAACCGACGATTGCCAGCTCGTTGTGTTCGATGGAACTCAAGGCATCAATCAGGGTGAAGGGCTCGTGGGCATCCATTTTCTGTTTTAATTCTGCGGTGGTGATTGTTTTGAATTTTTCCTCTGCCGCCGCCGCAGATACCTGCAGGAGAAGAAAACCACAGCAGATCAATAAGGTGAGAAGGTACGGCATCCGTTGCTTTTGCATTAATAATCCCTCCGGTTAGCAAGTTGCTCATGCAATAAGAAGACTTGACAGTTCCAAGCAGTTTTGGTGAAAACGAAAGAGACTTTTGTGGTACGAGCGCATTTTTATTGTATGTCGGAAAATGATAGAAAATCAAAGTATTTCGCTGAAAATTACATTTGCCGGCTGTTAAATTTTGCTTGTCTCGTAAAAAACCTCGCGACAGCCGTACCGCACATAATAAGTTACTGATTTATCGCCACGAAAATCCAGGGCCGGGACTTTGCACCCTACTTGGACCGGATGGGTCCTTAAAAACTTTTCTTCTCATTTTTTCATCCATCGTTTATGAAATCCATCATCATCATCCATGAGTTGCAACTGTAAAATCATGATTGCGCGGAGAAAGGGAGATCGTCATGCAGGAGATTGACCTGAATATAAAGGGTTATGGGATAAATTTCGAGACGGCAAGGAAGATTGCCCTGGCCGTTGCCGGTCAGGATGAAGAGGAACCCCTGCTGATCGCCTGGCAAGACAGAGGCAGAGAGAAGCACTCGCCAAGCTGCGTGAAGTGCGAGATCAAAGGCGCGCCCGGCTGGGAGATCTATGGCCGCAACCATGGCGGACGGCTCAGGATCAGTATCAACCAGGATGATTATGTTTTTATCATGAGCTGACCGTTGCCCTTCGCGCTTGTTTCCCCAATGAAGCGAGAGACAGGCTTGACCTGGGGTTACGCAGATGGTAATTTCCTTTGCTTTGCTGTCCTTCTCTTTTCAGACTAACAAGATGATCGATAAATGATATGACGAAACAACAAAAATCCTTTCCCGAAGGCATGGTGCCGCTGGGCAAGGCAAAATTTTCATTTTCCTGCCATCCCGGCGTGTCCTGCTTCATGTCCTGCTGCCGCAACGTTGACATGCTCCTCTATCCCCATGATATTATTGAGCTGAAGAATTGCCTCGGCATCCGTTCCGAGCTGTTTCTGGAGCAATATGTGCAGGTGGTGCAGGGGGCAAACCCCTTTTTCCCCTCGCTGATGATGAAAATGACCGCTGCCAACGCCTGTCCCTTTCTCGGCGAGGCCGGCTGCACGGTTTACGAGCACAGGCCGCTCTCCTGCCGCATGTACCCGCTGGAACGCGGGGTGGACCGCACCCCTGCGAAGGGCCGGGCGGAAGAGTTTTATTTTCTGACCAGCCATGACTACTGCAAAGGTCATGCAGAAGAACAGGAGTGGACGGTGAAAGAGTGGCTGCGAAGCCAGCAGCTTCTTTTTCATAATGCCATGGCCGATCAGTGGGCGGAGATGGATACCCTCTTTTCCGGCAACCCATGGGCAGGAGAAGGGGCGGCCGGGCCGCGGCAGAAGCTCGCCTTTCTGGTTTGTTACAACATCGACGGATTCAGAGACTACGTGCGGCACCACAACCTGCTGGAGCGTTTCAAGCTGCCCCAGGCCCGCATCCGGTCCATTGAAAACGATGACGAGGCATTGCTCTCTTTCGGTTTTGACTGGCTGAAGCTGGTGCTGGCCGATATGCCCACTCTGCAGCCGCGAAAGAAAAGGTAGCGGAAGATCTCCCGCCAGGCCTGTTCGGAGCCGTTACGAGATAAACTTGGACCGTTCCTGCTTGATTCTTGACGGCTTCTTCTGCTGTTTTGGTTTTCAAAAATGATCAGGTTCTTTTTGCCGCGGCTTAGCTGTCCAGCACCTTTCTGATGAGCCGGGCGATATCCTTTTTCACGATCGGCTTCATGAGAAACTCCCTGATGCCAAGCGCCTTGGCCTTTTCCTCGGAGATGATGCTGCTGTAACCGGTGCAGAGAATGATGGGAATGCCCGGCCGGATCTGCAGCATTTCCCCGGCCAGTTCGGCGCCGGTCATGCCTGGCATGGTCTGATCGGTAATGACCAGGTCAAAGAGATCCGGATTGTTGCTGAAGGTCTGCAAGGCCTCAAAGCTGTTGACCCGGGTGGTCACCGAGTAGCCCAGTCTTTCAAGCATGTTCTTGCCCATATCGGTGATCATTTCCTCGTCATCGATAAAAAGGATCCGCTCCGTGCCGGATGGCAGGACTTCCTGGCCTTCCTCCCGGGGCAGGACCTTTCCCGGCAGGGCAGGGAAGAAGATGTGAAAGGCCGTGCCCTTGCCGGGCACACTTCTGACCCGGATCGCCCCGCCGTAATCCCGGATGATGCCATGAATAATGGCAAGCCCCAGGCCGGTTCCCTTGCCGGTTCTCTTGGTGGTGAAGTAGGGATCAAAAATTCTGTTTTTAATGGCCGGATCAATTCCCGTTCCTGTATCATGAACCACCAGCTCCACATATGCTCCAGTCTTCAGGGCGGGATATTCGGGAAAATCCACGCCATGCAATTCCGTCTTTTTCAGTTCAACCCGTAAGAACCCGCCTTTTTCTTCCATGGCATGATAGGCATTGGTGCAGAGATTTATCAGAATCTGATGGATCTGGGTCGGGTCGGCATAGACTGCGCCGCATTCAGGGTCGATATCCTGCTGGATCTCGATGGTGGTCGGAATGGAAGAGCGGATCATCTTCAGGGTTTCCTTGATAATAGGCTGGGGCTGCAGCAGAAAACGCTTCACCTTGGCCTGGCGGCTGAAGGCAAGAATCTGCTGGACAAGGTCTTTGGCCTTGTACCCTGCCTTCAGGACATGCTCCAGATCCCTGGCACTGGCGGAATCCGGTGGGGTATCTTCAATGGCCATATCGGTGTAGCCGATGATGACCCCCAGGATATTGTTGAAGTCATGGGCAATTCCGCCGGCCAGGGTGCCGATGGCTTCCATTTTCTGGGACTGGCGAAGCTTCCGCTCAAGTTTGGCTTTCGCCTCCTCGGCCATTTTTTTATCCGTGATCTCATGAAAGGTAAAAAGAATGGCGCCGTTATGGATCGCCACCTTTTTGATATTGGCCAGGAAATAATGTTTGTTCCCGTTCCTGTCGCGTATGCTGCTGTCGATGTTGCGGATTTCTCTCTCGCGGCTCAGCTGTTCCGCATCGAAAAGCTTGCCGCCCGCCAGCACTTTGATGTTGCCCATGGCCTGGATCTCCGCCACTGAATAGCCCAGGACCTGGCCAACATTGCCGTAAACCTGGATAAAATTGCCATCATCATCGGTGATGAAGACGGGATCGGCAATGTTCTCCACGGTGATACGGTGCAGCTCTTCGGAGTCTTTCAGGTCCTTTTCCGTTTTGTCCCGTTCCAGCCGGGCGGCCAGCACCGGGGCCAGATAATCCGTCAGGGAAGCCAGCAGTCTGGTGTCCCCCTCGTCATATCCCCCCTTCTTGTTGGCAACGTGGATGGCGCTGATGATCTTGCCCCTGAAGATGATGGGGGAGACCAGGGTATTGTCGACGGAGATGTGGCCTTCAGGCATATGGAACGGGCCATTATTGACAAAAAATGTCTTTTTTTCAGCAATGGCGGTTTCCCAGACCCCGCAAAAATCCGCTTTGCCGAAGATGATCTTTTTGTCGGCCACCCGGCATTGATTCCAGTAGGCGGTCGCTGTGATGGCCGGGATAACGAATGCCCCATTTTCATCGAAATAGCCGAAGATGCCGAACTGGCTCCTGAAGGCTTCAACCACGATCTTCAGGACCTCCGGGTAGAGTTTTTCATCCGGCATGGTAAGAAAAATTCTTGACAGTTTATTCTTGATCTTTAATTCCTGCAGTTCATTTTCGATGTTACCCATCTCACTCACTTCCTCAGACGGCAGAGCAGCAATAATAAAGTATTGAATACCCACACTGCCGGATCAGAATGCTGCAGGGTGGGGCAATCGGCAAAAAACATGAAATTCTGATGGGTATGATACCGTAATTTGCTGTAAGGTATATCAAATTTTTTTTCGTGCCTCTTCTTAATCGAGCAAGGATGATTGCAGTGATGGCGGATATTCTGATCGTTGATGATGATGAACTTCTTTGCGGTGCCATTGAAAAAAAGATCACCCGGCTGGGACACGCCGGAGCAAGTGTTCATACGCTCAGGGATGCCTATGAGAAGTCGCTTGCCGGTGACTATGACCTCATATTCCTTGACGTCCGCATGCCGGACGGCAATGGCCTGGAACTTCTTCCCAGACTGAAGGCCGTCTCTTCTTCGCCGGAGATCATCATCATAACCGGGGCGGGCGACCCTGACGGCGCGGAACTCGCCATCAAGAGCGGCGCCTGGTGTTATCTGGAAAAGCCGACCATTATCAGGGATCTGATCCTGCCCCTGACCCGTGCTCTCCAGTACCGCAGTGAAAAGAACAAGACTGCCACCGTCCGTTTAAAGAGAGATCATCTGATCGGCAGCAGCCCGCAGATCGCCAAATGTCTCGATCATGTGGTCAAGGTGGCAAATAATGACGCCAATGTGCTGATAACCGGGGAAACCGGCACCGGCAAGGAGGTGTTTGCCCGTACCATCCACGACAACAGCAACCGGGCCAAGCAGAATTTTGTCGTGGTGGACTGCGCCTCCCTGCCGGAAAAACTGGTGGGGGCCACCCTTTTCGGGCATGAAAAGGGGGCCTTTACCGATGCCTCAAAATCGAACAAGGGCCTGATCAAACAGGCTGACACAGGTACTCTTTTTCTCGATGAAATCGGCGAGCTCCCTTTTGATATGCAAAAGACCTTTCTCCGGGTGCTGGAGGAGAAATCATTCAGACCTGTGGGTTCCATTCATGAGGTCAGCAGTAATTTCAGGCTGATCGCCGCAACCAACCGTGATCTCCATGCCATGGCGGAACAGGGGAGTTTCCGCCGGGACCTGCTGTTCCGAATCGAGTCGTACACGATCACTATCCCCCCCCTCCGGGAACGGCTCGGGGATATCAGGGATCTGACCGACTACTGTATCCATGCCTTATGTGCTCGCTACGGCCAGGCGGACAAAAAATACTCGGATGAGTTTATCGAGACCTTGATGAACTATGACTGGCCGGGTAATGTCAGAGAGCTGTTCCGGGTGCTGGATCATGTCTTTACCGAGGCTTTTCACAGCCCGAAACTGTTTGCCCTGCATCTGCCGGAGAGGATTCGCATCCTCTATGCCAGGATGAATGTCCGGGGGGAAGCAGCTGCCGCACCGCAACCGCAGCCAGGCCACCTGGACGCTTTTCCCGTGTGGCGGCAGGCCCGTGACGGCTTTGAGAAAAAATATGTCCAGGATCTCATCGTGCATGTGGCGGGAAATATTCAGGCCGCCAGCCGGGCCTCGGGGCTGTCAAGAACCAGGCTCTATCAGCTGCTGGAAAAGCACCGCATCATTCATTCCCCTTGATATCCGTCACCGCAAGAAGATCTCTTTGGTCATTTACCGCGCTTTGCGGGTGCCGTTTCCTCCGGCGCGGCGGCAGGCTGTCTGGACTGATTGCTGCATTTGGATAATTTTATTAACAATTACCTGTAGTTGTTTTCCGTAAAAAGTGACAGTGTTAACTTTTGTTGACATCTATTCGCCGTTTATCATCCCCTCTTGTGAACTGTTCATCCTGCTGGATTCCTTGCCCCATAAGGGCTATCCCGGTTTCTCTTTTGTCGCGGCCACCTTTGGCATGTAACTGGCATTTGCCATAGCGGGTATGTGATTTCCCGATATGTTGCCGCGGGAGATACTGGCAGTCCCGCTTTGGGCAATGGTTTTGCTGGAACAGGACAAGTATCGTCGTTTAGGGTCTTCTTGAAAGGGTGTTGGTTATCCTCTTTCCAACAGTGAGGTGGGCAGATGTTCAACAAGATGAAACTGGGGACAAAAATAGCAGGCATCGCGGCGGTATTGATTCTGCTGGCCTGCATCGTGGCGGGCGTGGGGTATTACGGCATGGAAAGGGTGGTGGACAGGGTGGAAAACGCTGATGCGGTTGACAGCCTGGTCAAAGACCTATTGATCGCCCGGCAGCACGAGAAAAATTTCATTCTGCGCGGCGACGCCGTATATATTGATAACGTCAAAGGGCAGCTGGAAAAAATTATAACAGAGGCGGAGAAAACCAAAGGGAGATTTAAACAGCAGGTCAATCAGGACCAGATGGCTCTGGTGATCAGGGAGGTGCGGGACTACGGGGCTGCCTTTGCCGCCTATGTTGATTTGTCCGGGCAGAGAACCGCCACCATGGAAACCATGCATCAGCAAGACTTAACAGCCATGACTGCCCTGGAGGTCATCGATGCCGATCTGATGGCACAGCTGGCTGAGGCGCATAAGCTCAATGACCTGTCTCAGATAGATGACAGAATGGCCAAGGCGGTTGACTCCGACCTGATCGTCAAATATTTTCTGCAGGCGCGCAGTAATGAGAAGGAATACATCATCAGCGGTGAGCAGCAGTGGATTGACAAGGTTGACGAGGGGCTGGTGAAAATCCTTGATATCGCAAAAGACCTCAAGTCCCGTTTCAAGACGGCACGTAATATTGAAGAGATTGACAAGGTGATGGCTGCGGTGAATCAGTACAAGCAGGCCTTTGATCAGTATGGGCGCCTTCTGGCTGAGCAGGACAAGGCAAGCGACATCATGGTGAAGGCGGCGCGCAAGGTTGAGGAGGAATGCGCGGCCGCCACCGCCGATCAGCATGGGAAAATGGCAAGCCAGATCACGGTGGCCAACAATGTGATGATCAGCACTGCCGCGGCGGCAACCCTCCTGGGCGTTGTGCTTTCATTTTTTGTCATCAGGGGCATCACCGGAAGCATTACCAGGATCATCGCAGGGCTCAAGGATGGAGCTGATCAGGTGGCTTCCGCCTCCAGCCAGGTTTCCGCGGCAAGCCAGTCACTGGCCACAGGGGCCTCGGAGCAGGCGTCCTCCCTTGAGGAGACATCCGCCAGTCTTGAACAGATGTCCTCCATGACCCGGCAGAATGCGGAGAATGCCCAGCAGGCTGCCGGAAAAAGCAAAGAGGGGAGCGCGGTTGTCGGCCAGGCCAACGAATCGATGAGTGAACTGACCGTATCAATGGCCGAGCTGTACAGGTCGAGTTCCGAAACCCAGAAGGTGGTGAAGACCATTGATGAGATAGCCTTTCAGACCAATCTGCTGGCATTGAACGCCGCAGTGGAGGCGGCAAGGGCCGGTGAAGCCGGGGCCGGTTTTGCGGTGGTGGCCGAAGAGGTGAGAAATCTTGCCCTGCGGTCGGCCGAGGCGGCAAAGGTCACGGCAAAACTCATCGAGGGTACGGTGATGAAGGTGCAGGTGGGCGCGAAACTGGTTGAAAAGACCAATGCCGCTTTTGCCCAGGTGGCAACAGCCACGGTACAGGTGGGTGAACTTGTCAGTGAGATTGCGGTGGCGTCCAAGGAACAGGCCGAGGGGGTCAAACAGGTGAATTGTGCGGTGGGCGAGATTGACAAGGTCATTCAACTGAACGCGGCCAATGCCGAGGAATCCGCCTCCGCCTCTGAGGAACTCAACGCCCAGGCCGGGCAGATGCAGGATATGGTTGCCGAGCTGGTCGCGCTGGTAGGAGGGAGTGGGCATGAGCCAGAGGCAGCGGCTGCCGGGGCAGGTCTTGCCCCCAAGACTGCGGCGCGCCGGTTGCTGAAATCGACGCTTGCCAGGGAAAAAAAGGTGAACGGCGTCCAGCCGGGGGGCAAACTGAAGCCGGAAGCGATCATCCCCCTGGACGAGGGATATGTGAATTTCTAAAATATCCGGCGCTGTTCCCAGTAAATGAAACATGATCGGCCTATGGCGATAACCACCCGGAAGATGACGGCTATTTTCGGAAAAAATATCTGTGACCGGGGAATTGTCATAGGTCTGGTTGTGCTGCTCTGCGCCGGGGTGGTGGTATGGAAGGGAATGGCGGAGCTGGGCAATTCCTTTAAAACCGGGGTGAAGGAAGGGCTGACCACGGTGCTCGGTGTAACCCACAATGCCATTCACGAATGGATCTTGCATCATTTTGAAAACACCACCCGCATTGCCCATGATTCCGATTTCATCCATCTGGTGGAAACCCTGCAGCAGGCCGAGAACACCGGCCAGGACCTCCTGCCGCAGCCTGCGCTTGCGGAAATACGGCTGATGATGCGGCCGGTCATCCAATATCATCAGGATTATGATTTTTTCATCATCACCACCGAGGGTCAGATAATCGGCTCGCTCTATGATGAAAATATCGGCGACAGGAGCCGTTTCGTAGACCAGAGAGCCTTCCTGTCGGACATCTTTGCCGGCAAGACCACGCTGCTCCTGCCGGTGCAGACCAAAATATTCCGGCATGAAACGTCCGGCACCTCGTTTACCACCGGGGCGGCCATGTTCATCGGAGCCCCGATTATCTCCCATACCGGCGCAATCACCGCCGCGCTGATATTCCAGATTAGCCCCTGTGAAGTGAGCCGGATCATGCAAGGCGCCTGGACGGGAAAAACCGGGGACAGCTATACCTTTGACGGAGCAGGCCGCATGATCAGCGAGTGCCGTTTTACCGATGACCTGCGGCGGATGGGATTGATCGGTCCCGCAGAAAAGAGCAGCGTGACCTTCAGACTGGGCAATCCCTGGGGCAATTTGCTGACCCGGGGGAAACCCAGGCTGGCCCAGCAGCAGCTGCCCCTGACCGAGATGGCCCGGCAGGCCATTGCCGCAAAAGAGCAGGGATACAATGTGGACGGCTACCGGAACTATCGCGGAGTCATGGTGGTCGGGGCCTGGACCTGGGATCAGCAGTTTGATTTCGGCCTGGCCTTTGAAATCGAGACTGACGAGGCCTTTGCTCCTTACCGGATCATCTACAGAATCATCGCTATCATTTTCCTGCTTATCGCTGTTCTCTTCTGCGGTTATGCCCTGCTGCTGATGCGATTCAACAAGGAACTGCAGGAGACGGCCGAAAAGGCGGTGGACGCCCATGAAAAGCTGTTCAGAGAAAATTGCGAGCGGCAGAAATACCAGCAGGCCCTGAAGAAAAGTGAATTTCAACTGCGGGAACTGTTCGAGAACATGCGCAAGCGGGTTGCCATCTGCGAGGCGATGGATGACGGCAGGGATTTCATCTTTAAGGACATGAACCGGGCTGCCTTGCAGAGTGTCGAGCTGGACAAGGAAGAAATAATCGGCAGAAGCATCGGTAAAGTCCTGCCATGGGTCGAATCCATGGGGGTATTGGAGGTGTTCGAACGGGTCTGGCGGACGGGCAATCCGGAATATCATCCCCAGTCAATTTTTAAAAAAGAGGGCATCCTGCTGTGGATGGAGATTTATGTTTTCAAGCTGTCCACGGCGGAAATTGTTGCTGTCTTTGAAGATATAACGGAAAAGCAGGAGGCGGAAAGGCGGCTGGTGCGCAGCAAGGAGGAATGGGAAAGGACCTTTAACTCCATTCATGACATTATCACGCTGCAGGATAAAAACATGCGGATCGTGAAAGCAAATGAAGCGGCAAGCAGTTTTTTCAACGTTGACAAGAAGGAACTTGCCGGCAGGTTCTGTTATGAATTCTTCAATGGCAATGGCAAACCCTGTCCGGGCTGTCCGGTGCAGTTGTCCCTGCAGGACATGCACAATCATTGCGAGATCATCAAGCATGAACGCTTGGGCCGAATATTCAAGGTGTCCACCGCGCCGATTTTCGACAAGAACCGCAACATAGAGTATCTGATCCACGTGGCCACTGACATCACCGAGCAGAAAAGACTGGAGGAAGAGCTGCTGCAGTCGCAGAAAATGGAGGCCATCGGCACCCTGGCCGGCGGGATTGCCCATGATTTCAACAATATTCTCACCCCGGTCATCGGTTTTGCCGAGATCGCCAGGGATGCGGTGGTAAAGGGCGAGAGGCCGGTGGATGAGCTGAATCAGGTGCTGCGGGCATCCTACCGGGCCCGGGAACTGGTTCGCCAGATTCTGGCTTACAGCAGGAGAGGAAAGCAGAAACTGCTGGCGGTTTCACCGCATTATGTGGTTGGGGAATCTTTGCGGTTTATTCGGTCCACCTTGCCGGCAACCATTGAGATCAGGGAAGAGATTGATAAGAAAAGCGGAACAATTCTGGCCGACCCCACCAAGATCCAGCAGGTGGTGGTGAACCTGTGCACCAATGCCTTTCATGCCATGGAAAGCAGAGGGGGAATTCTAACCGCCACCCTGCTGCGCCAGGAATTAACTGCCGAGGAGATCAAGGAGTATCAGCATGTTTCCGCCGGTCCCTTTGTCGAGCTGCGGATCAGCGACACGGGACATGGCATGGACAAGGCCACCATGGAGCGGATTTTCGAGCCCTATTTCACCACCAAGGAAAACGGTAAAGGAACAGGCCTGGGACTGGCAGTGGTCCATGGCATCGTCAAGAGTTGCGGAGGGATTATCAAGGTTGAAAGTGAAAGGAATAAAGGGACGACTTTTCGCGTCTATTTTCCCGTCACTGATGCCAAACAGACGGTGATTACCGAAGAAGTGGAAGAGCTGCTGCAAAGGGGCAGCGAGCGCATTCTGCTCGTTGATGATGAAGCGGCAATCGTCAGCCTGCAGAAAAACACCCTGGCCGCGCTGGGCTATCACGTTACGGCAACCACTGACAGCAGAATTGCCTTGAGCTATTTCCAGGCGGCGCCGGATGGCTTTGATCTTGTCATCACCGACCAGACCATGCCCTCCCTGTGCGGAACGGAACTGGCAGGAGAGATCCTCAGGGTCCGGCCCGATATGCCGATTATTCTCTGCACCGGTTACAACTCGGCCATTTCCGAGGAAAAAGCGAGCCAGGCCGGCATCCGGAAGCTGGTGCACAAACCTTTCGGGGGCAAGCAACTGGCTATACTGGTCAGAGAGGTATTGGCCGCAGGTTGAGATAAGGATCTGTCTATTTTTTATTCTTATAGGGATCAAACTCGGGGTAGAGCTGTCTGGCGCAGTCCGGACAGATACCATGGGAAAATTTGGCCGCGGAGCGGGCACCGATATAGCTCTCTATCTGTACCCAGTTCCCCTGGTCGTCTCTGATTTTCTTACACGAGGCGCAGATCGGCAGAAATCCTTCCAGATATTTGATCTCATGTAATAATTTTTTGGTGAAGTAGACGGTGAACAGGCCTATGATAAAAGCCAGCAGGCTTTCAAGGATGCTTTCACGCCAATTGATCGGCGTGGGATCCGCCCCCATCAGCAGACAGGGAAGATCCAGCAGCTCATCGAGCCATAACATGACAAACAGAGAGCCGAAGCCGATTAATTCATAACTCAGGAGATATCTGGAAATTTTCTGTTTATTCATGTCAGCCTCGGTTTATTTGTTTCTTTTATCATTTTGGCGGGGTTTACCAGCCGTGGCGGTTGTTTATTTATCATCGAGCGCGCTGCGCAGCATCTCGGCCAGCTCTTTTTTCTTGACGGGCTTCATGAGAAACCGGCGGATGCCCATGGCCTTGGCCTTATCCCCGTCAATCTGTTCACTGAATCCCGTACAGAGAATAATCGGCAGATCGGGCCTGATCTGCAGCAGCTGCCGGGCCAGTTCCGCCCCGGTCATTTTCGGCATGGTCATGTCGGTGATCACCAGCTGAAAGGTCTGCGGACGGTCTTTGACAAGCCGCAGGGCCTCCATACTGCTGGTCACGGCGGTAACCGTATAACCGAGATTTACCAGCATCTTCTCCTCAATCTGCACCATTTTCTCTTCGTCATCAACGATCAGGATATGCTCGGTTCCCGTCGGCAACGGTTTGCTGGAGATTGTTTCCTCGTTTGCGGCAGAACTGATCCGGGGCAGGTAGATGGTAAAGGCCGCACCCTTGCCCGGTTCGCTTGCCACCTCAATATGCCCCCCATGGCTTTTGACAATTCCATGCACCACGGACAGGCCAAGGCCAGTCCCTTCATGCTTTGCTTTGGTGGTGAAATAGGGTTCAAAGATTCTTTCCATGATGCCGGCGGACATGCCGGGACCGGTGTCCGTTACGCAGATTTTCACATAATCGCCAGGCGATAAGGCCTGAGTGGTGATTCTTGCATCACTGCCGTCAAGGCGCAGCGGTTCCATGGCAACCGAGAGGGTTCCACATTTATCGCGCATGGCATGGTAGGCATTGGTGCAGAGATTCATGAACACCTGATGCATCTGGGTCGGCTCGGCAAGGACGGTGCCGCAGTCCGGGGAGATATCCTGCCGGATGTCGATGGTGGCGGGGATGGAGGCGCGCAGCAGCTTGAGAACCTCTTTGGCGATGAGGTGTATCCGGATGGGCTGGCGGGCAAGTTCGGCCTGACGGCTGAAGGTCAGTATCTGCTTGACCAAGTCCGCCGCCCTTCCGGCGGCCCGGATCACTTCGTCCAGCTCTCCGGCGATATCATCAGCCGCTTTTTCCCGGGCCATTTCGGCAAAACCCAGGATGGCGCCCAGGATATTGTTGAAATCATGGGCTATACCGCCCGCCAGGGTGCCGATGGCCTCCATCTTCTGGGCCTGGCGCAGGTTTTCAGCCGCAACCTTGACATCGGTTATGTCCAGACCTTCGGAAATCAGAAATATGGTTTCTCCCGTCTCATTTTTGATGGGGATGAGAGAAAAATCAACATCATGCAGCCTGCCCTGGCAATCCTGATGGGTCACCTCTCTCTGCCGGCGGTGTCCTTGCGCCGCTTCGGCAATGGCCTGGCGCAGCCATTGCTGCAATTCCGGGGAATGCGACCACCAGCGGGTTTCCCAGAACGGTTTGGCAAGTATCTGGCCGTCATTGCAGTCAACCAGCTGCAGGGCGCTGTTGTTGGTTTCAATAATGAGGCCTGCAGGGGAAAGCACGCTGATATAATGGGATGAATTTTCAAAAACCGCCCGGAATTTGCTTTCGCTTTCCTGCAGGGCAGTGGTGTTTTTCCGCCGCTCCGTGATGTCATGGGCGATTGCCTCCACTGCGGCCACTGTGCCGTTCTGGTCAAGAATCGGCACCTCGCTGACTTCCAAAGTGTGAACGGTGCCGTTTTTATGCAGGACTTCCACCTGGCAGGAAGGCTGCTGCCGGCCCTGGCTAATTGGGCTTGGGCTCGCGTAGAGGCGAATATGGTGATTGATGGGGCTGTCCGTCAGGTACTTGGGAAAATGGGTAAGAAACTCCTCGCTGCTGTAGCCGAGCACCTGGGTGATGGAGGGGCTGACGTATTGCAGATTGCCGGCGCTATCGCGGGCATAAAAAAAGTATTCGTGGCCCAGATTCTCCACCAGGCGCCGGTATTTTTCCTCACTTCTTTTTAAGGCATTGTCGCTTTTCTTCCGCTCGGTGATATCCAGCACCACCCCGATGACGCGGCGGGGATCATGGTTATGATCCCGGAATACCTCCCCCTTGACCGAAACCCAGCGGGTTGCGCCGTCCGTCCGGATGATGCGCAGTTCCATCTCATAATGGTTTTTCCCTTTCCTGGCCTGATCAATTGCCTCGAGCACATACTGCAGATCATCCGGATAGATGCCGTCGAGTAAGGTCTGATAGTCCTCCTTGAACTGCCCCGGAGAAAAACCGAAGATGGCTGCCAGGCGTTCATTGCATGCCAACCTGCCTGACCCGAGTTGCAGATCCCAGCTGCCGATGTTGGCCACCTGCTGGGCCAGGGCATATCTTTCTTCACTGGCGCGCAGCGCCGCTTCCGTCTGCCGCCGGGTTAACAGGCTGTGGATGATGTAGAGGATGAAGACGAACTGCATCATGATGATGAGCATTCCGCCCAGGATCTGCCATCTGTACTGGGCAAAGAAGGAAGATTGGCGAAAACGGATGATGCTGCCCGGCGGCAGCTTTTCTTCGCTGATTTTCCAGCGTTGCAGCTGGCGCCAGTCGAACATGGGAATATTTTCGAGGTGTATGGGGGCGATGCCGGCCGGAATCTTACCGGCCAATATCTGCAGGGCAAGCTCCGCCGTCTTTTTCCCCTGCAGCTCGGCACTGGTCAAATCCCCGCCCACCATACCGTATCCCAGGTAGGTATCCCAGAGGCTGAACACCGGCGCGTTGGCCTTCTGGGAGAGGAGAGCCAGCACATCACGGGAGACTAAAGGTTTGCCGGCGGCATCCCGCAAAACGATGAGGTAATAGATGATCGAGTGCTCCGGCAGGTCGGCCACTCGGGCGAGCATTTCATCAATGGTGAGATTGTCCCAGAAGCGGATGTCGTAGCATTGCTGGAAAGTCTGCAAAGCCTCCCTGGCCTGGTCAGCCGCCAAACGGTCAGTCAGGGCCGAGCCGGAGATGACGAAGACATGCCGGGTATCCGGCAGAAGTTCCAGGGCAAGTTTGAAGGTCCTTACGTAATCCTCACCCCGGTAAATTCCGGTCATGTTGTGCCAGCGTGCGGCGTTTTGCAGATATTTCTGTTCATCGGAGGCAAAGATGACAGGAACATCGGCAAAGAGATTCGCCCCGTGATCGATCAAAAAGGTGATGGCCTCGGCATCCATGGCGATGATCAGATCCAGCTGGCTGTCCGCATATTTGTGGCGTAAGAGATCGGTGAGGCTGTTTACGTAATCTTTGTCCGGATAGCGGATCAGATCCAGATATTCCACATTGAGTTCCACCCGGGCCGCGGTCGCGGCGTCAAAGGCCAAACGCAGCGCCTGGTCGGCAAGCCTCTCCCAGGGCATACCGTTGTGGTAGGAGTAGAGGACAAGAACCTTCCTGGGTTTGGGCAGTTGCCCGTGGGCGGGAGCGGACGAAAGGGAAAAACACGCAGAGAGAGTTAAGAGAAAGATGAGTATTTTTCGGACACTACCTTGCATTGTGATCATCGCCCTCTCACTTTGCTTTTCCTCTTCGTAACCAATGCCTGCTTGCCGGCTGCGGGGAAACATTGGCGGCCCTCTGTTGTGGCCAGTTAATCCGCCTGCCGCGGGGAAGAAATTTCCCGGGGCCTGTGCAGCCAGCTTAAGCGTCTGAAAATTACCCGGTAATCTTTTACCAAGACTGTAAATTCAGGATCAGCTGAAATCCCTTATTTGTCAAATATTAAAAAAATAGAGATCCACCGGCAAAGCTGCTGCACGCAAGGGTTGAGTGGAGCAGAGGCCGGCCGGCGCCTTGCCGGTGAAACGGCTCGCCACCCTTGCCGCCGGTTCGTTGTTTTCTGTTTTACTTCAGGCTCAGGTTAATGATACAAAAATGATAGGCACCTGGTGGAAAAAGCCGCATCAGGGCCGACAGCATGAAGGGGGGAAATGGAAATAACCGCCAACCGAGGAAAACAACCATGAAAATATCACAGTTAAGTCTCAAACAAAAACTGTTCACTCCGAATATCATCCTGATCATGCTCGTCATCATCGTCGGCCTCTTTGCTTACAATTCTCACAAGGTTGTCAACGGGTTGGCCCTTGAGCAGGAAAAGTCGAACAGGATCGCCACCTCAGTGCGGAGCGCCACCTTTCACATCAACAACTACCTGAGCCGGAAAATTTCATACGAGACGATGCAAAAGGAGGTCGTGCCATTGCTGGGTGAGATCAGGAAAGCCTCTGCCGGCAACCATGAAAAAGAAATGAACGCCTTATGGCAGAATGTGGAACAGATTCAGGCCCTGCGCCTGCAGAATGCACAGATTACCACAGAGGTCAATGAGTTGACCGACTTTGCCATCTCCAAATCAAACGGCTTCATCAAGGATGTCAGCACCAAGCTGGCGGACCCGGAACGGCAGAACGAGGTGAGCACCCTGGAGCGTCTCGTCATCCAGGGGGCCAGTGTCAACACCTCGGCAAATTACAGCATCAAACATCAATTTGCCCTGCTCAATGATGATATTGCCAACAAAGACAAGCTGCTCACCTTTCTGGATACCATGCTGGTCAATGTGGAAAAGGACATAAATGATCTGGCCAATACCCCCTTTCAGCAGATGGCGCTGGATGCCAAGAATGCCGAGCTGAAGATCAAGGAATTAACCCTTGCCTTTATCAATAATACCCAGCAGCGTCTTGAGCTTGAAAAAAATACCCTGGACCGGCTCAAAAATGAACTTGCCGCCATCAACGCCAAGTCTGATGCCGACACAGCCAATATGCTGGGAACCACCAGGACCTACCTGAACTATATCATCATCACCATACTTGCCTTTACCGTGCTGGGCATTCTCGGCAATCTGTTCATATCCGGTTCCATTTACCGGACCCTTGGGCGGATCATTATCGGGCTGCGCAGTGCCTCCTCCCAGGTGGGGGAGGCGGCTGATCAGGTCGCCTCATCAAGCCAGACCCTGGCGGAAGGGGCCTCGGAGCAGGCTGCCTCATTGGAGGAAACTTCTTCCTCCCTGGAGGAGATCTCCGCCATGACCAAACAGAATGCAGAAAATGCCCGCCATGCCGATGGGTTGATGCAAGAGTCGAACCTCCTGGTGGAACGTTCAACCGGCTCCATGCTGCAACTGACCAATGCCATGGGGCAGATAGCAGGCACCAGCCAGGAGACCCAGAAGGTGGTCAAGACAATCGACGAAATCGCCTTCCAGACCAATCTGCTGGCCTTGAACGCGGCGGTTGAGGCCGCCCGGGCCGGGGCCGCAGGAGCGGGCTTTGCCGTGGTGGCCGATGAGGTGCGTAATCTTGCCCTGCGTGCTGCAAATGCGGCCAAGGATACCTCGGCACTCATCGAGCAGTCCGCCAGAACCATAGAGGATGGGGTTAAACTTGCCAGCAGCTGCAACAGCAATTTCACTGAAGTGGAGCTGAGTGCCAGGAAGGTTGCCGCCCTGGTCGCGGAAATCGCCACTGCCTCCGTGGAGCAGGATTCCGGTATCGATCAGATCAACACGGCGGTGTCCGAGCTCAACTGTGCCACCCAGAACAATGCTGCCAGCGCGGAAGAATCCGCTGCCGCGGCAGATGAGCTGAAGGCCCAGTCCGATAGAATGCAGGAGACGGTTGTCATGCTGGCCACCCTGATGGACGGGACCAATGCCGCCAAGGCAAAAACGGTCGATAAGTCCATTCAGCGGTCCCAGGCGGAGAAAAGGATTATTCCGGTTCCTGCGCCAGGGCGAGACGCAAGCAAGCGAGGCGACCGGCCGTCTTCCCCGGCGGCCCAGGCCATTCCTTTTGATGATGATGAGGGTTTTCGTGACGTGAAGGAGGTTGTATAAAGAAACGGTTCCCCGGCGGTTGGCCAGGGGCCGGCTTGATACATCAGAGAAATTGCCGCAGGAAAACAAGGACCGGCGGGCCTGTGCCCCTGGTCCTTGTTTTTTATTGCGAGGCAAATGCAGCCGGCGGAATTACGCGGAAAATTATGGTTTGCCGGTTTCCGGGACAGCGGCGGGACCGGGATTTTCCGTTTGTTTATCCGCATCAGGGCAATCCAGCTGAAGGTTGCATTCACCCTGCTTTTCGTCATAGACACTCATTCCCTGCGGGGCGTTATACAGGGATGAATCCATGTACAGCTGCGGCTCTTCGCGGAAGCAGGTCTGGCTGATAAAGCGGATGATGCTTTCTTCCCCCTTGATAAAGGTCAGTCCGTCGGGATTCTGCACCAGCAGGACGGGGATGGTCTCGATTTTGACCAGGGACAGGATCAGCCGGTTTAAGGCAGGACTATAGGTGGGAGTGTATTCCAATTCGGGGATGGACAGGGATTTGATCTTGTCAACCGGGTTGAAATGAAATTCACAGCTGTTGCAGTTTTCCAGGGCCTTGAGAACGTTTTTGCAGTGGGGGCAATCCGAGGAAAAAAAGAAATAGAGCTGTTTGGACGGCTGGGCGCATTTCCTCACCGCAATGGTGCCGGAAGCAAGGGTCTGATTCTGCAGGGTCAGCAGGGCCGGGCCGAAATTGAGGATGGTAAAGGTCGTCAGCACGGCGGCAAAAAGCGGGATGCCGATAAAAAGCTGTTGCCGGCCGTACAGGATGTTGAGCAGGACAATAAAGGAAAAGATGATCAGGCAATAGGAGCACAGGGTATGGATGACGAATACCTGATAGCTCACCAGCACCCCTTCCGCGGCCAGGCCGATCAGTAACAACACCCGGAGCCAGTCAAAGGCGGGCAGAGGCTTGGTCCGGAACCAGCGGCAGGCGCAGAAAACCGCGAGAAAATAAACCAAGCCGGCGAGATTCAGGTAAACGGGCGCCACCGTCGTGAGTTTTTCGGCGATGCTGCAGCCATCATTGAGACAGAGCGCCTTGCCGGTGAAGATGATCATGGCCATTTGCACGGCGATGAATCCGCAGGCCAGCAGGGCGCTCCATTGCATTATTTTCAGACAGGTATGCTTCATGCTGTTCTCTCGGCAGGAAAAATTAAAAACTGCGGGCGGACTTACCGTTCTCCCAACAAGAACGGGCTGTCAGGGGCAGTTTTATGATGATCAGTTATGGTAAAGTTTTTTTGTGGCAATTGCTGTTCTGTTTATCAGAGACATTGAAAAGAAAAGTTTGTTCCGGCCTGGCGGGTAGGAATTCCACCTTATCCCGCTGCATGGAAATTACCGCGCTTGCCGTTTTTTCTGGTTGTTTCAGGCTGTTTTTTGGCGAATTGAATGGCGTTGTAACCAAGAATATCGTTAACCTCCCTGGAAAATTCCCGAATGGGGTTGATGGTCAGCTCTTCAGGGATGTCGATGTCCACCTCGCCCTTTTTGGGGAAATGCAGGGTAAGGGAAACAGGGCAGGGGCCGTGGTGGCGATGGATCGCTTTTTTCAGATCCTCGATTTTCCTGCGGTTTACCCGGTCCGCATAGAGCATGATTCTGGTGGCGGCGGTGAATTTTTTCAGGGCGTCTGCCAGGGTGTCCACGGTGTCGGCAATGATCTTCGCTTCACCCTCCTCTTCATTCTGCAGGACCCCCTGAACCACCAGCGGCATATCATCCCGGATGATGTGGGCGCACTCGGCAAAGGCCTGGGAGAAGATAATGACCTCGACACTGCTTGAGGTGTCTTCCAGGGTGATGAAAGACATGAGCTCGCCCTTTTTATTTTTGATGTCCTTCCTGCTTTTGACCAGGCCCCCCACCCGCACGGCCGAGCCGTCAGAGCGCTGGGGCAGTTCGGTGATTTCACTGTCCGTCGCCTGTTTGAGTTCATCGCGGAAGTCATCCAGGGGATGGCCGGTAATATAAAAACCAACGGTTTCCTTTTCCGCCGCCAGTAAGTCCTTTTTGTTCCACTCGGGGATATCCGGCAGGGCAATGCTGGTGGATTTCTCCTTGGTGGTCAAGGGCATGATGGAAAAGAGCGAGAGCTGGCCGCTTTCCTTGTCGCGCTGGGCCGCCTGGGCCTGCTCCATGGCCTGGTCGAGAATGGCGAAATGCTGGGAGCGTTTTGCCCCGAGGGAATCAAAGGCCCCGGCCTTGATCAGGCTTTCGATCACCCGGCGGTTCACCTTGCGGGAGTCGACCCGGGAACAGAAATCCCCCAGGGACTTGTATGGCCCGTCTTTTCTGCGTTCCTCCATGATGGAATCAAGAGCCGCCCCGCCCACATTTTTCACCGCGGCCAGGCCGAAGCGGATCCGGTCGTTGATAACGGTGAAATCCTGGTTGCTTTCATTGATGTCCGGCGGCAGCACATCGATCTGGTGATCCTTGCATTCATTGATGTACTTGACCACCTTGTCCGTGTTGTTGACGTCGCAGGAGAGCAGGGCGGCCATGAACTGGGCCGGGTAATGGGCCTTGAGATAAGCGGTCTGGTACGAGATCAGGGCGTAGGCGGCGCTGTGGGATTTATTGAAGCCGTAGCCGGCGAATTTGGCCATCAGATCGAAAATATTTTGCGCCTTGTCCAGGGGCACATGGTTTTTCTCCGCCCCTTTCATGAACTTGCCGCGCTGTTCCTCCATGACCGCCGGGATTTTCTTGCCCATGGCGCGCCGCAGGTTGTCGGCATCGCCTAGGGAATAACCGGCCAGCACATTGGCGATTTTCATGACCTGTTCCTGGTAGACGATCACCCCGTAGGTTTCCTTGAGGATCGGTTCAAGCTGGGGCAGCGGGTAGCTGGCCACCATTTTGCCGTGCTTGGTGTTGACAAAGTCGTCCACCATGCCGCTTTCCAGCGGGCCCGGCCGGTACAGGGCGACAAGGGCGATGAGATCGGTGAAGACCTCCGGTTTCATCTTCATGAGCAGCTGCCGCATGCCCGAGCTTTCCAGCTGAAAAACGCCCAGGGCATCACCCTTGCACAGCAGGTCGTAGGTCTTCGGGTCGTCCATGGGAATGGCATTGATATCAAGGGGTTCCCCTCGTTCCTCCTTGATCAGTTTCAGTGCCCGGTCAATGACGGTAAGGGTTTTCAGACCGAGGAAATCGAATTTGATCAGCCCGGTCATCTCGGTGTACTTCATGTCATACTGGGTGAGCACCTCGCCCTTGGGGCCCTTGCATACCGGCAGGTACTCCACCATCGGTTGCGGCGAGATGACCACGCCGGCCGCGTGGATGGAGGTGTGGCGCTGCAGGCCCTCCAGCACCATGGCGATATCGAGCAGCTGTCGTACCTGTTCATCGCGCTGATACAGATCCTTCAGGCGCGGTTCCTGTTCCATGGCCTTTTTGATGGTCATTTTCAG
>JALNXE010000056.1 GCA_023230525.1 Desulfobulbaceae bacterium | reverse complement strand
TTTCATGAAAGCCATGATACTTGCCGCGGGTTTCGGCACCCGGCTGAGGCCCTATTCCCTGCTCAGGCCGAAACCTCTCTTTCCGGTGCTTGACCGCCCTCTGATACTGCGTCTTATCGCCCAGTTGCGGGAGGCGGGCAGTGACGCCATTCTGGTGAACTGCCATCATTTACGGGAACAGCTGGTCGATCTGCTCACCGGCCAGGATGGCATTTCTCTGCAGCAGGAGACGATTGAGCTGGGAACCGGGGGCGGCCTGCGCATGGCCCGGGACTTTTTCGGATCAGAGCCGGTGCTGGTGACCAACGGCGATATCTTTCATACCATTGATCTGGCCCGGGTTTATCAGGACCACCGCCGCTCAGGGGCTGACGCCACCCTGGTTCTCCATGACTGCCCGCGCTTTAACAATGTCGCGGTGGATGATCAACTGGACATTACCGCTTTTGGTGACAACGCAGCCGGTAAGAAAATGGCCTTTACCGGTATCCATGTCCTTGACCCGAACCTGCTGTCAATGATTGCTCCGGGCGTTTTCTTTAATATCATCGATTGTTACCGCTACTGGATGGCGCGGGGCAAAAGGATTCGCGCCCAGGTTGTCCACGACCACTTCTGGACGGATATGGGCACCCCGGCGGATTATCTGAACCTGCACCGGGTGCTGTTGACCGAGGAGCCGTTTAAAGGGGAGACGCCCTTCTATTACGGCAGCGGCGTGGCGATACCTGCTGATCTGCAGAGCAGGGACTGGCTGTGTGTGGGGTCCGGTGCCCGCATCGGCCGCCACTGCCGTTTAAGCCGGGTGGTGGTCTGGGATGGCGCCCAGGTGCCGGATGAAGCGATACTTGAAGATGTGATTGTGGTCTGATGGCAGAAAATACCAGAGAAAAAGAGCTGATCACCCACCTGCTGCGCAAAGCAGGTCTCCTGCCCGGCGGGACGTTGCCCCAGCTGGACAAGCTGAGCGGCGACGGCTCGGATCGCTCCTTTTATCGCCTCCGGATTGAGGGCGGGCGTTCCTTGATCGCCGTTTTCCCGTCGCCGACCCTGGCCAAGGGGATGGAAGAGCAGGCCGCGGCCTATGGCATCGGCATCCATCTGCATGGCCAGGGCGTCCCGGTGCCGGAGATTGCCGGCTATGACCAAAAAAACGGCCTGCTGCTCTTTGCGGATCTGGGCAATCTCCATCTGCAGGCCGTTGTCCGCGCGTCCAAGTCATTTGCCGAGGTGGAGCCGCTTTACCGCCAGGCCATTGACGGCCTGATCCGTTTTCAACTCGCAGGCGCGCGCAATTTTGATACCGGTTTCTGCTGGGATACTCCCCGCTATGACCTGGCGCTCATGCTCAGCCGGGAATCGGATTATTTCAGGTTTTCCTTTTGCCGGGATTACATGGGCAAAAGCGCCGATGATTCCCGGCTGCTGCTTGAACTGCAGCATATAGCCCGCCGGGCCGCCCTGGAACCGGCCCGCTATCTGCTGCATCGGGACTATCAATCCCGTAATCTGCTGGTGCATGACGGCAGAGTGCACATCATTGATTATCAGGGGGCCCGGCTCGGCCCCCTGGGCTATGATCTGGCCTCCCTACTGCTCGATCCCTACGCGGGGCTGAGCCGTGAGTCGCAGGAGGTGCTGTATGGTTATTATTATGACCGCATAAGCCGCGAACTTACGCTTGAGCCGGAGAATTTCCGGGCCGGTTATCATTGTCTGGCCCTGCAGCGCAATCTGCAGATTCTGGGCGCCTTTGCCTTTTTAAGTCAGATAAGGGGCAAGATTTTTTTTCAGCAGTTTATCCTGCCGGCGCTCGCTTCACTCAAGGCACTGTTGCGTGATCCCCTGGGCCGGGAATACCCCTCCCTGGCCGGGCTTGCCGACGAGCTGGAAGAACAGCTCAAAAAGGCACAATTTTTTTAAAATGGATGATGAAAACTATGCAAAATTCCCGTTGCCCGCTGGTGGCCCTTGTTGGCCGACCCAACGTGGGCAAATCAACCCTGTTTAACCGGATTACCAGAGCGCGCAAGGCAATCGTCGATCCTACTCCGGGTGTCACCCGCGACCGCCATTATGAAAAGGTAACGGTAAACGAGCGGCAGTTTATTCTCGTCGATACCGGCGGCATAGAAATCGGCCGGGACGAAAACATGAGCACCCTGATTCAGCAGCAGACCCAGCAGGCCATTGACGAGGCGGATATCATCGTCCTGCTGCTCGATGCCAGAGGAGGACTGCTGGCGGAAGATTATGAGGTGGTCAGCATGCTGCGGCGGGTGGATAAGCCGTTTTTCTATGTGGTTAATAAGATTGACGGCCCGGAACAGGAGCAGACCCTGCTTTCCCAGTTTTATGAGCTGGGTATTGACCATCTCTGGGGGGTTTCGGCAGAGCACGGCTACGGCGTGGCCTATTTCCTTGAAAATCTGGTGGCCAGCATGGCCCCGGCTGAGGAAGGGGAGGTCTTGCCGGACGACACCATCAAAATTGCCTGCATCGGCCGTCCCAATGTGGGCAAATCATCGCTGGTCAACCGTCTGCTCGGCGAGGAACGCATGGTGGTTTCGGAGATTCCCGGCACCACCCGGGACGCAGTGGACACCCTGCTTGAAAGAAATGGACGCAGCTATCTGCTCATCGACACCGCCGGCATCCGGCGCAAGGGCAAGGTAACCGACAAGCTGGAAAAGTTCAGTGTCATGCGGGCCCTGTCCACCCTGGAGCGATGTGACATTGCCCTGCTGCTCATCGACGCCGGGGAGGGGATCACCGAACAGGACACCAAGGTGATCAGCTATGCCCTGGAGCGCGGCCGGGCGTGTCTGCTCCTGGTCAACAAGTGGGACCTGGTGAAAAATGAGAAAAAACAGCAGAAGAAAATTCTTGAAGAGGTGGCCATTGCCACCCGTTTCATGGAGTATGCCCCGGTGCTCAATATCTCGGCCTTGACCGGGGCCGGCACCAACCGGATTTTCTCCGTGCTGGATGAGGTCTATAAACAGTATATCACGGAATTTCCCACCAATATGATCAACAACATCCTCAAGAAGGCGATTGAAACCCATAATCCTCCGCTGCACAAGGGAAAACGGCTCAAATTCTATTATACCACCCAGGTGGGCATCAAGCCGCCCACCTTTATCATCTTTGTCAACTACCCGAAAGGGGTGCATTTTTCCTATCATCGTTTCCTGATCAATCAGTTCAGCGCCGGTCTCGGGCTGGATAAAATCCCGGTGAAAATCATCTTAAAGGAGCGGCAGCGCAAGAAGTACGACTGACAGCACGGGAGGAGGACCCGCCAGTCGCTCCGGAGACGGGATGCCGGCCGTGGCAACCGGGGAGCAGCATGCCCATTTTCCGCATGCCGCAGGCGGGAATGAAGTGGCGATCCGCTCATTTATGGGAAACGTGTCTCTTTTTGCCAACATTTTTCCCGCGGGTTCCCTATTTTTTTTGAGTGATTCTAATAAAATAGTTTATCAAACGCAAAAAAAGCATATAATGGTACAATATCTTTGCCGTGCTTGCTGACAAACGGATGAACCACGCAGCGCTGGTGATAAATGAAAGGTGGCCTGAAGAAATTGACCATGATGGGACAGATATGGAGACCAAGATGACATATCCTCAACAGAAGCAACGGAAGGGGACTCTGCTGCTGATTGCTGAAGATGACAGTTTCTCCCTGCAGTTACACAACGATCTGCTCGGCAACGGTTTCATGGTGCGGAAAATAATCCTCGGGGGCGAAGGAGAGGATTTCCCGGAAATACTGAATGTGGATGCCGTTATTGTCTGTTCCTGCCAGCCGGATCCATTGGACGGCATTTATCTGCTGGAGCAGTGCAAATCCCTTGGCCATGCGATGTCCATGTTCCTCGTTGCCCGCCATGGGTCGGAAAAAAAGGCCGTTGCCGCCCTCAGGTCCGGCGCCACTGATTATTTCTCCGGGCCGGATGCCAGTGAAGAACTGACCCGCTGTATCAAGCATCATTTACATGACCGAGCCGCAGCCTTTGAAATGCCGGCAGCCGATAAATTAAAAGAGCAAAATGGCGAATCCGGGCTGGTGGGCTCCAGCAGGCAGATACAGGAACTGCGGGATTATCTGCTGAAGGTGGCCAACCGGGACAGCATCGTGCTGGTTACCGGTGAGACGGGAACCGGCAAGGAGCTGACCGCGGATTATATCCATGCCCACAGCCGGCGGAAAAATATGCCGCTCGTCCGCATCAATTCCTCGGCCATGCCGGAACAACTGGTGGAAAGCGAGCTTTTCGGCTATGAAAAAGGGGCCTTCACCGGTGCCGTCAGCGCCAAGCCGGGCAAATTCGAACAGGCCAACGGCGGCACGCTTTTTCTTGACGAAATCGGCGAGATGTCTTCCTTTGCCCAGGCAAAGATTCTGCGTATTCTGGAATGCGGGCGGGTGCATCGCCTGGGCGGCAGTGTTGGCACGGACATTGATGTCCGGGTCATTGCCGCGACCAATCAGAACCTGGAGGATCTGGTGGAACAGGGACGGTTCAGAAAGGATCTTTTTTTCCGGTTGAATGTGGCCCGGGTGCATCTGCCTCCTCTGCGTGACCGCCGCGAGGATATCCCGGTGCTGCTGGGCAAGTTTGTCAAGGATTTCAATGCGCTCTTTGGCCTGCATACCAAAGGATTCAGCGAAAAGGCCTGGTTTTCCCTGTTGAAATATGATTGGCCCGGCAATATCCGCGAGCTGAGAAATGTCCTGGAGGCAACCTATATCAACGGCCCGTCCGATACGATCACCTTCCGGGATCTGCCCAAGCCTTTCCAGCAGATGTTTTACGGCGGGGATTTCCGGCCCAAGAGTGAACGTGATCAGGTGCTGTCCGCCCTTTTTGCCGCCAACTGGAATAAGAGCAAGGCTGCCGAGAAACTCAACTGGTCCCGTATGACTCTTTACCGGAAGATGGCCAAACACCAGATTGTCCAGCACCGCAGTATCCGTACGCCATTTTCTTTGATCCGGCAGTAAACTCACCGCAGAATCTGCTGCCGGATAATCTTTTGAGATTACGTTAGGGCATCAGGATTCCAGCCATTGTCCGTCACCTGTCACATTACCGTGTGACGTCCATCTGTCACATTCTGCCCCGAGTCCGTCAGACCCCAGCCGGAAAGCTGAAAATCCCGGCCTTTCCCCCCTGCTTTGCCTTGCCAATCAGTCCCTTGTCCGGCTACCTGTTACAGGTTTGCCGGGAAATGTTTTTGAGCGGCGTCAATCATTTTCACTAACATGCTGTTTTGTTTGGTTTATTTATTTGTCTATCCGGTGGCGCGGATTTTGATTAGCTTATTTTGATTAGCTTAAAATCGCTGTTAATGGCGTTTATGTTTCATCCAACCGGAAAAATTTCCGCAAACTTAAAAAAGGCGGGCCACTGTGAGCAAAACAATTGAAGGCAGGTACGCGAATTATTTTGATATCGGGCATAACGCCTTTGAGTTTGTTATTGATTGTGGGCAGTATTTTCAGGAAAATAATGATGTCATCTGCCATACCCGCATCATAACCAGTCCGGTTTACGCAGCGGCCCTGCTGCAAGTCCTGGCCGATGGCTTGAAAAGCTACCGGGAAAAGTACGGCGATATTCCGGAAATCGAGGAAACGCCGGTAAAGGGGTGGAGCATGCTCTGTTAGCTGCTCCCGGGCAGTCCTCGAAGACCCCTTGCATTTTTTCCCGGACCACCATCTCCGCCCCTTTGACGGCGAGGGATCTTATGCCAAGGGATTAACCACCCGCTGGCCGCTGCCAGGCCGGGATAGTCTTCATTCATAACAGGATTAAAGCGAGAGCGTGAAGGCCATGACATCTGTTGAAGCTGCACTTGCCTGTGCAAAACTTATTATTGCCGCAGGCGGGATCGTGGAAAAACAGACCCCGCAGGGGATCAGGATTGCCGTTATCCTGCGCAATCGCTATGGCGAAGAATGGGCCTTGCCAAAGGGGAAGCAGGAAGAGGGTGAATCTCTTGAAGAGACGGCCCTGCGGGAAGTCAGTGAAGAGACCGGCTGCCAGGGGATGATCACCGGTTTTGCCGGCACCAGCTCCTATTATCACGGCAATGCCCCGAAAGCGGTTTTTTTCTGGAAAATGCGCGCCACGGAGGGCTGCCGGTTTACTCCCTCGGAGGAGATAAAAAAGCTGGAGTGGCTCACCCCCCCGGAGGCAATCCACCGGCTGAGCCATGCTGAAGAAAAAGAGTTGGTGGCCGGGTTGTACGATAAGAAGGATGATATTGATATATACCTGCCCACCTTTGCCCGCTGGGGCAAAACCGCCGGCCTGATCTTTACCAGAACAACCTCCATGCAGCGCTGGCGGAGATTGTCGGCCACCATCGATTCCTATGCCCTGGAACTCAATTGCCGGGAAAAGGTTTTTCGTGCGCGGCAGACTTGCTGCGTGACCTGCCTTGAGGAGGCAAGGCAGGCGCTGCACCAGGCGAGACAAGCTCTTGATGGCCAAGGTGATATCGACAAAGGCTGGAAGTATCTGTTTGCCGCCCAGCGCATGGAGATATTGTCAATGGAGCAGGGGCAGCTCCAGAGTAAGGCCATTGTCCTGCTCAATGAATCGGAAAAATTGACCGGCTGGCGCAAGGACACGGTGCGCGATCTGCTGGGCGAGGTGGAGTGCGGGGCTGCCTTAACCGCGGAGAATGTTTTTCAGGCCGCCCTGATCATTGATGAACATTACATGAATCAGGCTTATAAAGACGGCCTGTTGCGGACCCATATTGTCAATCTGGCCCTGATCCTCCTCCTGCAGGTCGCTTTCATCTCTTACTCTTTCAACCAGATCAAGAGGGTCTTTTCCTCCACCACGGAACTTGCTTTATCCGATAACTGGATGTTTGTTGCCGTGATGTTTTTCGGACTGCTCGGCGGGACGGTGAGCGCTATTCTTTCCGCCCCGTCCGCCACCAGGTCTACAAGAGTGCCGGAGATGGCCCACACCATCCGGGTCACCCTGCTGCGCATTCTCATGGGTATGGTTTCTGCTCTGCTCATCGTGATGATAATCAAATCAGGGGTCGGGGCCCAGCTGTTTAATAAAGTAATTTTTGAAAGTTTGGGAAAAACAAATTATTTTCTGCTGCTTGCGGCATTTGTCTCCGGTTTTTCCGAAAGACTGGTGCTCCGGTCAATCCGGCTTTTTGTGGATAAGAAGCCGTGATGGCGCCGGCTGACCGGTTCTTTCCGCAGCGGTAAATGCTGATCAGTTGAAATCACAAAAGGAGTCACATGATGCAACTAACGAAAAAACAGGAAGAGGCATCCGGGCGGCTGCTGACCGGCGGGGCGGAAAACAGAATTTTCTGGAGCGACAGCGGCAAAATAGCCAAGTTTATCATGGGCCGCCTCTCCGCCCCCTCAGGGGATGACCCGGAGACCATTGCCCAAGCCTTTATGGCGGATAACCGGGAACTTTTTGACCTGGCAGCTGATGTTGCCGAGCGGCTGGCGGTGTCATCCATTGAACGTGACAGCCAGGGCCATGTCCATGTCTGTCTGGCCCAGTTTATCCGGGAGGTGCCGGTGCATGAAGGTTCGGTGCAGGTGCATATCAACGGGGACGGGGAGGTGATTGCCTACAAGGATAACCGGCTGGCCGAGGCGGATGTGGATTTCCAGCCGCGCTTCAGCGAGGTGAATGCCGTGCATGCCGCCATGGCGGATATCGGGGAGGAGGGGGAGAAGCAGCAGTGTGGGCTCTGTCTCTACCGGCATTCGGACGCAACGGTGCATCTGGCCTGGCAGGTGGCAATCCTGCTCCCGCATGAGCATGGCGCCCGCTATTATTTCATCGATGCCCATGACGGCGGCATCCTCTACCGTTTTTCTGAAAGCAGAGCCATCATGGCGCGCAAGACCTACACGGCAAAGAATCAGCAGAACCTGCCCGGCACCCTGGTCATTCAGGATGAGCTGACCTCCGCCGATGAGGTGGTGCAGGCGGCCCATAACAACGCCAGGGAGGTCTATGACTATTACCGGAAAACCTTCGGCCGGGACAGCTATGACAATCAGGGCTCGCCCTTGGTGGCCACGGTGCATTTCGGCCAGTCCTACAACAACGCCTACTGGAACAGCTCCCGCAAGCAGATGGTCTACGGCGACGGTGACGGCAGTCAGTGGCTGCCCCTGGCCTATGCCCTGGACATCGTCGGCCATGAATTCACCCATGCCATCACCTCCTGTACCGCGCGCTTTGTCTATGCCGAACAGTCGGGTGCTCTGGATGAGGCCTTTGCCGATTTTTTCGGGGTGATGATAGCCAACGACGGGGAGATTGTCGACTGGCAGATGGGTGAGGGAGTCTATACCCCGTACCGCAGCGGCGACGCCCTGCGCGACCTGGCAGATCCCTCCCGCTTCGGTCTGCCGGACCACATGGATTCCTTCATGCATCTGCGGCCCGGCGAGCTGCCTGATGGGGGAAAAAATGACCTGGGCTGGCTTCACTATAACTGCGGTATTCCCTGCAAGGCGGCCCATCTCACCGTTGCCGGCGGCACCCACCACGGCATCACGGTGGAGGGCCTCGGCCGGGACAAGGCGGAGCAGATCTATTTTCTCGGTCTGACCGAGTATATGCGCAGCTCCACCTTGAGCCGCTGGACCTTTGAGCAGGCGCGCTTTGCCGCGCTGAATGCCTGCCGCCAGCTGTACGGCGACCAGGGCAGGGAATATGCCGCCGTCAAGAATGCCTGGGCCGCGGTCGGGGTGGGGGAGCCGGCAAGCCAGTTCGCCGTGATCAGCAAGGAGGTCAGCCCGTCGCTTGCCATCCCGGACAATAAGCCCCAGGGAGTCAGCAGCGCCATTCTTATCGAGGAAGAGGGGATCCTGCGGGAGTTAACGGTGGTGGTGATGATCAACCACTCCTACATCAACGACCTGCGGGTGCGGCTGGTGTCCCCCGGCGGCGAGGAGGTGGTGCTGCACGACCGCACCGGCGGGGAGGAGGATGACATCATTGCGGAATACCGCCTTGACAACACCCCTGCTCTGGTGAGGTTTGCCGGGGATATGGTGCAGGGGGAATGGCAGCTGATCGTGGCCGATCTTGCCCGGTCCGACCAGGGAACCCTGGCCGGCTGGGGCCTGACCATGGCAGTGGAAAAGCTTGCCCGGAAAAGCCTGGCCAGGGGGCTTGGGCCTGAGCTGCCGATCCCGGACAACAGCCCCCAGGGGGTGGCCGGCACCATCCAGGTTGCTGAGGCCGGCACCATTCTTCATGTTGATGTGACCGTTGATATCACCCATACCTGGGTAGGCGATCTGCAGCTCATCTTTATTGGCCCCTCCGGCCGGGAAATGGTGCTGCATGACCGGGCAGGCGCGAGCCGCCATGACCTGAAAAAAACCTACAGCTCGCGCACTGATGACGTGCTGCGTCAGCTGATCGGCGCGGAGCTGCAGGGCGACTGGACGTTAAAGGTGAGTGATCTGGCCGCTCAGGATACCGGCATCCTGCATGGGTGGAAAATGGAGATCCTGTACAACTGACGGGAGGTAAGGGAGGCAGCTCTTTTGGCTCGGCCGATCTGCCTCCTATTGCGGCTGGGCAAAGAATCTGTCCAGCATGCGCGGGAAGTTGGACAGCGAGGTCAGATGGCTGTAAATCCAGGCGAATTCGCCCTTTCTGAAAAAATCAAGCACCTGGGCATCCTCGAGGCCCAGCAGCTTTTTCTCGTTCACCACAAAGATTCCGCTCAGTCTGAATTTCCTGCTGCCGTCCCTGGCGCCGAATTCGGCCTTCATTTCCTGCAGCACGCCGCTTGCCGCCAGCCGGGAGGTAAAGGAATTGGTATTCTGCATCTGCAGATGATAATCCTGGATCAGCTGCACCGATTTTTCCAGCAGCGGCGCCGGAGTTCCGTCTGCATTGAAGATGGGAACCCCGTTCTCCCCATTAATTCCCGGGTATGCTTCGTCGATGCAGATGTTCAGTTTGCCCGCCTCATTGGTGGTGGACGGCACGAAAGGATAGCGCCGGATGTAGGCGGGAATGTAATGGGCATTCCATTTGCCGTCCGGCGAGACAAAAAGGTTCTGGCTATTCTGCAGCCCTAAAATGATGGTGGGGAGGTATTCCCCCTGGGTGTTCTTGATAAAGGCAATGGGATATTCCTTGGCCGCCTCGATGAATTCCACCCCGGCAAGGGGGATGGAATTGGCTGAGGCGGCAAAGGAAAAATCAGTCACCGGTGCGACTCGGGTATTTTTGTGTTTCTTGATGTCAAGAACCACGATTTTCTCATAGATGAGCATCTGGGTCATGTCTGTCTCCAAAAAAAATAAAAAAACGGCTGCAAAAACGTTCCTTTTTACAGCCGTGTTCCTGGTGGCTTTGTCTGCTATTTTGCCAGCGACTTAATGTACAGCATGAGGGACTGCATGGCAACGCTGTCTTCGCTGATGCCTTGACCCTCCAGGGGGCCGCGGATGCACTTGTTGATCTGAGCGGCCAGATCGGCTTTGGCGCCTGCCTTTTCCATTCCCTTGCCATTGGCATGGCAGGTATTGCAGCTTTTGTCATTTTTTGATGCGCCCAGCCCTGCATCATTGAACAGGGTGTGGCCGAGTGCCACCGAGGCCTCTTCGGCCTGGACCGGCAGCGCAAAGAGCATGAGGGCACATGATGCGGCAAGCAGTGTAACGGTTTTTTTCATTTTGGACTCCTTTTTGAGTGGTGAAAAGGTTTTCTCCAGCAAGATGAAAGAGGGGAAACGGGACGGATTTGCGGCCTTCCCGAGGTGCGAGCCTGAGAGAAATTGCTGCCCGCATTATATGTTATAAAAATGGAAAAAGGCAAAATCATTTTTTTGGGACGGCAATTCCAGGGCACTCTTTTTGGTCTGCCGATGCGGACAAATACCCGCAGGGATATCCCGGCGGCCGGCGGGAAAGTTTCTGTTAAAAGAAGTTGAAATTAAAAGAAATATTACCTAAAGTGTTTCTAATACTGAGCAAATGCATTTGACTGAATTCCCGTTCACCCATAAAAGGATGTCTGCGTGGATCAAATTTTGGCAACCGAATCTCTGCTCCCCTGGCTTGATCCGGAATCCTCCAAGATTTACCTGAAGGTTGCTGCGCCTGGCGCGGACTCCTCCGTTTCCGCCACCCCGCCTGACTTCCCGTGTGTTGATGCCTCTTCGCCCCTGGCCCGCCTTATTCCCGCCTCTTTCACCGACGGTTCACCACAGGCGGTCAAGGATGTCTTTCTGCTGATGCCCAAGGACCGGTACACCTTTGCGGAAACCCGGGTGCCCTTCAGCAACCTGGATATTGACGTGCTGTGGCAACAGGCGGGACAAGCCGCCGTGCTGTCTGCCTCGGCCCCCGGCGGCGCTGCCATGCCGCTGTGGCGCTCGCTGTTTTATTGCCGGCACCGGCAACGTTATTTTCATCCGCCCTGTCCCCGCTGCGGCAAGTGGCTGGAACTCTGCACGGCGGATGAGGTGCTGCTGGCCGCCGGGCTGCCGGCCTATTCCGCGGGCCTGCAGCGTTTTCTTTTCTGTCATTCCTGCCAGATCGCCAGCGGGCAGACGGATTTTTTCGCCTTTGCCGCCCCGGATACGGCCGTTTCTCCGGTGAAAAACCACCGGATCCTGATCAATGAATTTGCCTATCTCCTCAAAAATAATGTTGCGGTGACCGGCTTTCCCTGCCGGGGCTGCGGGCAGAGCGGGGAGTGCTTCGGGCCGGGGGGATCCGCGGCCGACAGCATTATCCCCCTGGCCTTTTATCCGTTCAGAATGATCGTCACCCCTGCCCGGCAGCTGCAGGCCGGAGATTTTCTCTCCCTGTTGGCCGGGGCGTCCGCGGCAGAGCTGGCAGCCCGGCTTGAGGCCGCGGGTCTGCCGGGCCGGGCGGCCTGTGTCAAGGCCCTGGGCGGGCGGCAGGCGGGCGGCGTGCCCCTGTTTTTCCAGGACGCCCGGCGTTTCCTGGAGCTGCTCTCTCTGAAACTTGCCCTGCTGGCCCAGGTCAGCGGCGCCACTTTTGCCGCCATGCCCCATCTGCAGCAGGCGGACCTGCGGCTTACCCTCGATCAGTTCTGGGTTGACTTTGCCGATTATGAGGGACCTCTGCCTTATTTCTGGAATTTCCGGGCCATGCCGCTGGCCATCGGCCTGACCCCGCCGCAGTCCGCTTTCCTGAAGGTGCCGGAATCCCTTGGCATCCAGTCACTTGCCCTGCTGTGGTTTGATGTGCTGCTGGCCAACAGCAGACTGGGCGCAGGCGACATTGCCAGGGCTCTCGCCGGTTTTTATGAACGGCAGCAGCCGGGGGAGGAGCCGGATTTTCTCGCCGCCGCCGGGCCGTTCCCTGAGTTTGCCCCTGCCAATATTTTCTGGCAGCCTGCCCCGCAACAGCTTCCCGCCGCCTGGCTTGCCCTCTGGCAGCAGGCCCTGGCCCTGGGCTGGTCCCTGCTGCGGCAATCCTTGCGGCCAGTTGTCGATTTTTCGGCGGCAACCTTCAGCGCCCGGCTGGCAAGCCTTGCCGGGGAGGTCAAGCAGAGCCTGTTCGCCGTTGAGACGGTGCCGGTGATGGCCATGGCCGCCGAAGACAGCGATGCCGCCATCCGCCGCATCCTGCTCGGCATCAGGCAGAGGTGGGAGACGGAGCTGCCGGCCGCAGCCCCGGTGACGGAAGTTGCCGGGGCGGTGCCCGCTGCCGACGGGGAACAGACCCCTGCGCCGCCCCAGCAGGGGGAGATGGAAAAAACCGTGCTGCTCAGCGCGGATCAGCTGGCAACGCTCCTGGGGCAGCAAACCCAGTCAGCCGGCGGGCCGCAGGCGGCTGCCGCTAATGATGAGGTGCCGCCCACCATCAGGCCAGCTGCGCCAGCCGGGGAAAAACCTGGCAAAACCCGCGCTGATGAGGAGGCTGGCCTGGAGAAGACGGTGCTCATGGGCGCCGAGGCTGTGGCCGCTCTGCTGGCCGGCCGCAACGGGAAAGCCGCGGCCCCGGCTCCGGGCGAAAAGAAGCCGGTACCGGCAAAACCGCAGCTGCCTGATGCGGCCCAGGCCGGGCTTTCTGAAACGGTGATGATCAGCCCGCAACAACTGGCAGCGCTGAGGAATTTGAAAAAGAATGACAAATAGCGCCCGGCTGGAGCAGATAACCGCAGAAATCAGGCGGATCTATCAGGCGGACCGGGTTAATGCCCCTGGCCTGATTGAGCAGCACCTCAACCGGGCCCTGGCCGATTACCGCCCGTCCGAGCGGCTGGCCTTACTTGAAAGCTGCATCGCGGGCCTCGGTTCTGGGCCGGGGCGGGAGGAGGCGCCGGTTTCTCCTGCCGAGGTGAATTCCGAGGCATTCAACAAGCTGTTGACAATGCTGCTCGGCAAAGAGATACTGGAACGAGAGCTGTCAACCGAGGAGATGATCAAACATCTGGCGGCTGCCTTGAATACCGTTTTTGATTCTCTCAACAAGCTGATCGGCGGTATCAATGCCACCCTGATGGGCAGTGCCTCCGGCGAGGAAACCATCCGGGTGGTAATCAGTTCCAGCATTGATGAAAAGAAAGGGATCGCCTCCCTGGAAAAATATCTTGATCAGATCGGCCAGTTTTTCGCCATTGCCCTGCGGGCCTATAAGGAGGCCGCCCAGACCAAGATCGGCGAAATTTTACGTGAGCTGGATCCTGAACGTATTGCTGAAGAAAATGAAAATGGTCTGAAATTCGGACCGATGCGCAAGGCGCATCAGTTTGACTGCTACCAGGATAAGTATAAGACCCTGCTGAACTGGCAGCGATCCGGACTGCTCCTGGAAGCGTTCATGAAGGAATTTGAGAAAAATTGTCAAAAGCTCTATCTGAAGAGGGAGTAAATGAAAAAGTATTGGAAGCTATCCTGGGGAATTTTATGTCTTTTTTTTCTTGCCTCCTGCGCCGGCAAGGTGCCGCCCCCCCCGCCGGTGCCGCCCCCCCCGCCTGCCCCGCCGCAGTATTCCTACAGTAAGGATGCGGTCAAGATTCAGATTGATTCCGATCCCCAGCTGAATCTCTATCAGTCCAGCCCCCATACCCTGCTGATCTGTGTTTATCAGCTCAGCGATCCCAATGCCTTCTACCGGCTGACCGAAGACATCAACGGCATCTATCAGCTGCTCGCCTGCAACCAGTTCGACCCGAGTGTCACCCATTCCAAACGCTTCATTGTCCAGCCTGACCAGAAGGTCACCTATACCCTGGACCGGGCGGAGGGCACCAAGTATGTGGCCGTGGGCGCAGGCTATTATGGTATCAGAAAAGAGGATGTGGTGCGGCTCTTTGAGATTCCCGTGGTGGAAAAAAAGGCTGAAACAGCCGGGGCGCCAAGCATACTGGAACCGGATGTCCTCACCGTGGACCTGGAACTGGGTCCGACCAAGATCACCAGCATTGCCGGTAAGTAAACAGCCCGCCTGACCGGCGCAAGGCCTGCCTGACCGGCCTTGCCCATGTCCAGGCTGATGCCGCTTTCGGGTTACAGTATCCGATACAGGGAAGGGGACTATGGTGGATATCAACAGATCGATTTTTTGGCACCAGGGGCTTTTTCTCCAGCCCCATCATTTTCAGCAGCATGATCTCTATATCCAGGATCTGCACCAGCCGTTCCGGAAATTTCTCAATCCCTATCTCTGGGGGGTGGCGGCCATGGAGGCCTCCCGTGGGGCCCTGGACAATTTTTCCTTTGACATCCTGAAAGGCGAGTTCGTCTTTCAGGACGGCACCCATGTGCTCTTCCCCGGCAATGCCGTGCTGGCCAAGCGATCCTTCAAAAACGCCTGGGTTGAGGAGGACAAACGCTTCCCCGTTTATCTCGGTTTGAAAAAACTGGATGAGGCCGGCACGAATGTAACGGAGCTGACCAGCCTGGACAAGATTGGCGAGGTATCGACCCGCTATGTGACCCTGGCCGAGCCGGAACAGATCAATGACCTGTATGAGAACGGCCCGCCCGGCGAGGTGAAAAAACTGCATCTGCTGCTGAAGCTTTTCTGGGACAGCGAAAAGGAAATGGTGGGCGATTATCTGCTGCTGCCCCTGGCCCAGCTGGAAAGAGACGGCGAGGTGATCCGCTTTGCGCCGGGCTTTGCCCCGCCCGCGGTCTCCATCCAGAGTTCGGAGGTCCTCATCCAGACGGTCAAAAACATCCGGGACCAGATCGGCAGCCGCAGCCGGCAGCTCAATGAGTACAAGGCCCAGCGCGGCATCCATACCAGTGATTTCGGGGCCCGGGACATGGTTTTCATGCTGGCCCTGCGTACCTTGAACAGGTATGTGCCCCTGCTGTTTCATCTCACCGAGCCGGCCTGCACCCATCCCTGGCCCGTCTTCGGGCTGCTGCGCCAGCTGATCGGCGAGCTTTCCTCCTTTTCCAGCACCGTTAATGTGCTGGGAGAACTCGACGACGGCCAGGCCCTGCTCGGCGCTTACAACCATAATGACCTGGGCCGCTGCTTCCTGGCCGCCCAGTCCCTGATTTCCCGGCTGCTTGATGAGATCACCGCCGGTCCCGAATACATCATCAGGCTGGTCTTTGACGGAACCTATTACATCGGCGATCTGCTGCCGGCCCATTTCACCGAAGGCAACCGCTATTACCTGGTGGTGGAGACCGAGGAGGAACCCAAGCAGGTGCTGGACGCCCTGCAGGGCATCGCCAAACTGGGCTCGCGGGAGTCCCTGCCGCTGCTGATTGCCCGGGCCCTGCCCGGCGTGGCGCTGGAACATCTGGCCATCCCGCCCCAGGAGTTGCCCCGGCGGGCCCATTGCCTCTATTTCCAGATCAACCATCACGGCGATCAATGGGGCAATGTGATGAAAGGCAACAATTTGGCATTATACTGGGACAATGCGCCGGATGATTTCAAGGCGGAACTGATGGTCGTAGGGAGGTCGTGACCAATGCGTTTACGGGATTGCTTTGCTGAACTGGTGGCCTATGTGGCCTATTTTTTAAAAAGTGACATCCAGAACAGTCTCTCCTACAGCCAGGTGCAGACCGATGTGCAGCGGCTGCTGTCGGAAAGCGACACCATGGTCCGCCAGGGGCAGATCAGCGCTGAGGAATATGATGAGGCGCGCTTTGCCATCTGTGCCTGGATCGATGAGTCGATGCTCAATTCAACCTGGCAGGGGCGGATGCAATGGCAGAAGGAACTCCTGCAGCGCAGGTATTACCAGACCACCGACGCCGGCGAGGAGTTCTTTGAGCGCCTCAACCGGCTTGACCAGCAGCAGCGCGGCGCCAGGGAAATTTACTATCTCTGCCTGGCCATGGGTTTCAAGGGCAGGTATCATCAGGAGGGCGACGATCTGCTGCTGGACCAGCTCAAGACCTCCAATCTCAAATACCTGCTGGGCAGTTCGGTGGGCCTGCCGGCCCTGGACCGGACCGAGCTTTTTCCCGAGGCCTACCCGCTGGAGAGCGCCGGTCCCGCCGCCGCCAGACAGAGCATTTTCACCCCGGCGGCCATCGCGGTGTTTGTCTCACCTGTGGTGCTGTTTGGGGTGCTTTTTTTCATTTATACGTTCATTTTGAATAATATCGGCGAGAACTTCCTGCAAGCGGTGCCCTGATGAAACAATTCTGGCGAATACTGATAAAATCCCTGCTGGTTATTACGGGCCTGGCCCTGGTCATGCTGCTGGTGGCGGGTCTGGTGCTCATCCTTGACTGGCCCTGGTGGACCGGCTTTTTTTTCCTGCTGCTGCTGTTCGGCGCGGCCATCGGCATTGTTTTAGTTCGCAAGATACTGCGGCGGCGCCGGGAACAGCAGTTCGTGGACCAGATCATCTCCCAGGATGATCTGAAGCTCAAAGCCTTGGCGGACCAGGAACGGGATGAGGCGCAACTCCTCCAGGCCCGCTGGAAGGAGGCCATCGACACCCTGAAAAGCTCCCATCTGCGCAAATTCGGCAATCCCCTCTATGTCCTGCCCTGGTATCTGGTCATCGGGGAGAGCGGGTCCGGCAAAACCACGGCCATCAAAAGCGCCCGGCTCTCCTCTCCCTTTGCCGCGTCCGCCCAGGTGTCGGGCATCTCCGGCACCCGGAACTGCGACTGGTGGTTCTTTGAGCAGGCGATTATTCTCGATACCGCCGGCCGCTATGCCATCCCGGTCCATGAGAGCCGCGACAAGGATGAGTGGCACAGTTTCCTCGGGCTTTTGGCCAAGTTCAGGAAAAAGGAACCGTTAAACGGCCTGATCGTCACCGTCTCCGCCAACAAGCTGCTGGAGGCAAGTCCTGAGGAACTGGAACGGGAGGGGCTGCAGATCCGCTCGCGCATCGACGAGATCATGCTGGCCATCGGCAGTAAATTTCCGGTCTACGTCATGATCACCAAATGCGACCTGATCAAGGGCATGACCCATTTCTGCGACAAGCTGCCGGAAAAGGTGGTGGACCAGGCCATGGGCGTGGTCAATCCCCAGCACATGAAGGTCTCCCCGGCCTTCTGGACCAATGCGGTGGATACCATCAGTGAACGGGTCGGCAATCTGCTCCTGCGGGTGCTGCATGACACCAAGTCCAAAAAGGTGGACCCGGCCCTGATTCTCTTCCCCAGTGAATTCGAAAGATTACGCGGCGGGCTGCACAGCTTCATGGCCAAGGCCTTCCAGGAAAACCCCTATCAGGAAACCCCCATCCTCCGAGGTCTGTTCTTTACCAGCGGCCGGCAGGAGGGCACCCCCTACTCCCATTTTCTCCAGAAGCTCGGGCTGCTGGGGGAAAAGGAGGTGCTGCCCGGTACCAACAAAGGGCTCTTTCTCCATGATTTCTTTGCCCGGATACTGCCCATGGACCGGGGCATTTTCGCCCCCACCACCCGTTCCCTGGAGTGGCAGCGGCTGAGCCGCAATCTGGGGCTTACCTCCTGGGTGGCCCTGATCATCGCCCTCTGCGGTCTGATGAGCTTTTCCTTTGTCAAGAACCTGCAGACCATGCGGGAGGTGCCCAAGCAGTTCCTGCAGCAGTCCGGCCCGCTCATGCAGGGGGATGTGCTGATGGATGTGGTCAATCTTGATCAGTACCTGCAGGCCATTGTCCGCATTGAGGAGCGGAACAAAAACTGGTGGATGCCGCGTTTCGGGCTGACCCACAGCATTGAGGTGGAAAGGCAGCTGAAGGAAAAATTCAGCCAGCAGTTCCGCAAGTCCTTTCTCCTGCCGCTGGACAAACGGATGGCGGACAGAATGGCGGGGTTCAACCTCTCCACCCCTGATCAGCTGCTCAACCGCCATATCAGCCATCTGGTGCGCCGCATCAATCTGCTGAAAAAGCGGCTGCAGACCAATGATCTCGATACCCTGTCCGGCATGCCCCAAGTGCCTTTTCTCATCCTGCTCTCCCAGGAACAGCAGGAGATGATCCCTGAGGTCAGAAAGAAGATGGGGAGCATCTATCTCCATTATCTGCATTGGAATTCAGATGACAGCCAGATCAACCTGGAGCTCACCGAGCTGCAGAACTGGCTGAAATACGCCCTGGCCGCCAAGGGGGGCAGGCTTGACTGGCTGATTCCCTGGGCCAACGAACAGGAGGAGCTCGCCCAGGTGACGCTTGCCGACTTCTGGGGCGGCAGCCGGAATGGGCAGGATGATGTCAGGGTGGCCCCGGCCTTCAGCCGCAAGGGCAAGGCGATGATTGACGCCTTTCTGCAGGAGATCGAGGCGGCCTTGCCTGAGCCCGGCCCGTCGCTGATCGCCCGCCAGAAAATGGAATTCGCCGACAGGTACCGCCAGAGTTATCTGGAGGAGTGGCGCAGTTTTGCCGCGGGCTTCGGCCAGGGGGCGAAACGGCTGGCCGGCTATGAGGAATGGCTGCCCATGGCCCAGAAGATCACCTCGCTGTCCGGCCCCTATCTGACCCTGCTTGATAAAATGGCGGAAGAATGCCCGGCAGTGGCCGGGGAGGGTAAAACCGTGCCCGCCTGGGTGGCGCTGACCACCGACTACCGCAATCTGCGCGCCCAGGCCGAGGTGCTGGGCCGGGCCGAAGGCGGCGGGGGCCTGCTGGCCAAGGCCGAGGAAAAGTCCATGAACCTGATCGATAAGGTGGGACAGAAGCTTGACGGCAACGGCCGGGCCGAAAATCTCGGAAACCAGCTGCAGGCAGCCAGGGCGCTCAAGGACTTGCAGAATTCCCTGCAGGAGGTCCTGCCGACGCTATCGCCGCGCAAGGCCGCCTATGATACGGCGGCAGCGGCGTTCCGGGATGAAAAGAACCCCATTGCCACCGCCCGGCAGGCGATTGCCAGGATGAAAGGCTACATGACCTCCGGCAAAAAGGATGAGGATGTCTTCTGGGCGCTGATCAATGGCTCCGTTGACTTTCTCTGGGATTTTGAACGGGTCGAGGCCGCCTGTTATCTGCAGGATCGCTGGGAAAAGGATGTGCTGGTCGAGGTGCAGGGCATCAGCGATCAGCAGAAGGTGATGCAGCTGCTGCTTGACGAGGACGGCTTTGCCTTGAAGTTCGTCAAGGGGCCGGCCGCGCCCTTTGTCAGCAGAAATCCCGCCAGGGGCTATTATGCGGTGCAGGCCCTGGATGGCCAGATTGCCTTTGCCCCGGCCTTCTTCACCTTTCTCACCAAGGGGGTGAGCGCCAAGAGGACGGTTCAGGCCAGTTATGCCGTGTCCATCAAGGGGCTGCCCACGGATGTCAACCCGGAGGCCCTGATCAAACCCCATGCCACCCATGTTGAGCTGCAATGCGCCAGCGGCGGCGTCAAGCTGGATAACTTCCAGTTCCCGGAGATGAAAAGCTTCCAGTGGGCGCCGGAAACCTGCGGGGATGTGATCTTTGAAATTGAGGTGAGCAATCTGGTGCTGACGAAAATCTACAAAGGCAGCCGGGCCTTTGTCAGTTTTCTCGAGGATTTTAAAACCGGCCAGAAATCCTTTTATCCCGCTGACTTCCCCGAGCAGAAAGAGGAGCTGGGGCGGCTGGGGATAAAATATATCAAGGTCAACTATCAGTTTACCGGCAACGGCCCCGTTCTCCAGCTGCAGCAGGCCTCGCCGGGCCAGGTGCCGTCGCGTGTGGCGCAATGCTGGGATTAGGCAGATCCCCTGGGAGCTGGCAGTGGCATCTTTCCGGCAAGCATCCGGTGGCCAAGGATTTCTTTGTCATCGGCGACAAAAATCCCATGGCAGAGGCCTTTGCCCAGTGGATACGGCTCGGCGCCGAACAGAACACCGCCGGCCGGGAGCTGCTCGTTGCCAACTGTTCGTGGCGGTTCTGGGCCAAAACCGGCAGCAGACAAACCCTGGTCTGCGGGGTGATGCGCAACAGCTGTGATTTCATGGGCCGGCCCTATCCGCTGCTGGTCATGGGCTCGGGACTGCTGGATAAATGGGAGGAGAACTGGGAGCTGCTGCCCCTGGCCTGTGAAGGGCTGTGGAGCCAGATGGAACAGCTGGCCACCAAGAATTACCAGGGGCTGGACCGGCTCAAGGATGATCTGCTCATGCTCCGGCCGCCCCAGGCCCGCTGGCAGGATCTGCACCGGCAGAGCGCGGAGCTGCTGGAGGGATTGTTGCCCGGCGACCTGCCGGTGCCTGGGGCCGCTGCCCAGGACGCCCTGTTCCTGCCCCTGCGCTGCGCGGACCACGGCGACCCCTTTGCCCTGATCGTCCAGCTGCACCGGGTGCTGAAAGAAAAAATCAGGGTGGTGCCCAATACCTTATTTGTCGGCGGACCCCTTGAGCAACCCGGCCTGGCCCTCTTTACCAGGCCGCTGCATATCGGTGATTTCGCCCGGATGTGGCGGCCTCTGACAGATATATGATCTTTTTATTTGAAATGGGCGATTTGCAGGTGATACAAGATAATATGCCGGGTGCCGCACCTGCCCGAAAAAAGTTGTATATCCGGCATGCTCCGGCCTGCCGCAACGATTGCTGAAAGGACACCTTCTTGTGAACGTAAAAGAACTGATCAAAGCAGGCCATCTCGCCGAGGCCAGGCAGCAGCTGGTGGACGCGGTGCGGGATAAGCCTGGCGATATGGCGGCCCGCACCCTGCTGTTTCAGGTGCTCTGCTACCTCGGGGAGTGGGACAAGGCGGACCGCCATCTGGAGGCCATAGCCACCCAGGACCCCAGCCGGGAGGCAGGGGTTATCGGCTATCGCAACCTGATCCGGGCGGAAAAGGAGCGGCTTGCCGTCCTGGAAGCGGGCGGCTGCGCCTCCTTTCTCACCGAACCGCCGGCCTATCTTGCCCTTTACTCCGCCATCCGGGCGAAACTTGCGGCAAAAAAGGCCGATGAGGCGGAAGAGCTCTGCCAACAGCTGGCCGGGCAGATACCCCCCATCTCAGGTGTGGCGAACGGCAGCCCCTTTGCCGGTTTCCGCGACACCGACAGCCTGCTTGCACCGTTTCTGGAGGTGATGGCCCATGAGCGCTATCTGTGGGTGCCCTTTGCATCCCTGCGGGAACTTGCCATCACCCCGCCCAAAACCCTGCTTGATCTGCTCTGGGTTTCGGCCCATGTCACCACCTGGGAGGGCTATGCCATGAACTGCTTTCTGCCGGTATTGTACCCGGGTTCCTTTCTCCTGGAGGATGAGCGGATCAGGCTGGGGCGCATGACCGACTGGATTTCTCTCGGCGGCTCACTGGCCCGCGGGGTCGGACAGCACGTCTTTGAGGTGGGTGGACAGGATATGGCCATCCTGGAGCTTACTGATGTCACCTTCAACTTTCCGCAAATGACCACCGATGATGAAGAGAAACCTTGATATTGAAAAGATACTGGGCCCGCTGCCCGGTGACAATCCGACCGGCGAATATCTGCGCTACAGCCCGGTTTATGACGAGATCCAGGAGGCGAGAAGGGCGGACGACCTGCTGGCCCGGGGTGACTGGCGGCATGAAATCAAGACCTCGGACTGGGACCGGGTACTGACCCTTAGTGTCCAGGCCCTCACGGAAAAGACCAAGGACCTGCAGATTGCCGCCTGGCTGCTCGAGGCCCTGACCTGGACCGAAGGTTTTGCCGGCGTCAACGCCGGGCTGACCATTATCACCGCCTATCTGCAGAATTTCTGGGAGCATCTGTACCCCGGCATGGAAGATGATGATCTGGAATTCCGCATCGGTCCCCTGGAGTTTATCAATGACAAGCTCTGGCTGCCGATCAAACAGATCCCGGTCACGGACAGCGCGGCCACCCCCGGCTATTCGTGGATGAAGTGGCAGGAATCCCGGCAGGTTGGTGCGGAAAAGGACACCCTCAACCAGTATGGCGATGTGGACGATGACAAGAAACGGCAGCGTCAGGAACTGATCGCAGAAGGGAAGTTGCCGGCCGAGGAGTTTGACGCCGCGGTTGCCGCCTCCGCCAAGGCCTTTTATGTCGCCCTGGCCGGGGATGTCGCCGCCTGTCTGGCCCGGTTTGCCGAGCTTGACCGGATTGTTGACGAGAAATTCGGCCGGGAGGCGCCGCGGCTGGCGGAGTTGAAATCCTCGCTGGCCGATTGCGAGCAGCTGGTGGCCAGAATACTCAAGGAAAAAAGGGAAAAGGAACCTGATGCGGTGCCTGCCGCGGCAGAGGCCGCCCCTGAGCAAACCCAAGGGGCGGCAGCCGCCCCTGACCGGGATGCCGCCCCCCGCCAGGCGGGGCAGGCGGAAGCCGTGCCGGCTGCCGCAGGTTGGGCCGCGGCAGCGGTGCCGCCCCCTGGTCAGTATCAGGTCAACCGTCTGCTCGGTTCCGCCGGCATAGAAGAGGCGGTATGGCAGGACGCCCTGGCCAAGCTCAAGTCCGGCGGCATCAAGCCGGCCCTGGAGCATCTGCTCGGGGCCTCCTGCAGCGCCCAGTCCGTCAGGGAAAAGACGAATTTCCGTCTGCTCATGGCCCGGCTCTGTCTGAAGGCCGAACGGCCCGACCTGGCCCGGCCCATCGCCGAAGGGCTCCATGCCCTCATCGGCGAGCTGCAGCTTGAGCGCTGGGAGTCGCCCATCTGGATTGCCGAGGTGCTGGAGACGCTGTACATGTGCCTCATCGCCGACGGGGCCTCGGATGATGATCAGTACCGGGCCAGGGAGCTGTTGACCAGGCTCTGCACCCTGGATGTGACCAAGGTAATCTAATATTCTCCTGGCTGAGGCCGGGCCACGGGATGAATGGCAACGGCGCATAATGAAGGGATGCATGTGGTTTTGGAAAGACCTTGTAGTATTTGGAAAATGAAAAAGGAGGAGTAACATGGCAAAAGAAAGTCTGCAGCATACCCTGGACAGGGTACGCGCTCCGAGGGTCCAGATCACCTATGATGTGGAGGTGGGGGATGCCATCGAGATGAAGGAGATACCGTTTGTGGTCGGGGTGCTGGCCGACCTGTCCGGCAAGCCGGACAAGCCCCTGCCCAAGCTGAAGGAGAGAAAATTCATCGAGATCGACCGCGACAATTTTAACAGTGTCATGGAGGGCATGAAGCCGCGTCTCGCTTATCGGGTCGACAACAAGCTGACCAATGATGATTCCAAGATAGCGGTTGAGCTCAGGTTCAAATCCATGGATGATTTCCATCCCGAACGGGTTGCCGAGCAGATCACCCCGGTGCGCAAGCTGGTGGATGCGCGGCGCCGGCTTTCCGAACTGCTCAACAAACTGGACGGCAATGACAAACTCGACGAACTGCTCCAGGATGTGATCTCAAACAGCGATTCCCTGGAGAAACTGGGCAAAGAGGCCGGTGTGGGTAAAAAGGAAGATGAAAAGGATAAAGCGTAAAGGAGGTAGCAAAGATGGCCGGAAATGAACAGCAGGTCCAGCCGGAAGCCGCTCAGGCAACCACAGTGCAGGAAGAAAAAAGCCTCCTGGACCAGATAATCGAGGATGGGCGTCTGGCCCGGGAGGAAAGCCAGAAGCCGTGGGCCAAAGACATCGTAGGCGAGTTTGTCTCCCAGATCATGGAGGGAACGATAACGGTTTCCAAGAATACCGAGGCCATGATCAATGCCAGAATCAGCGAGATTGACAAGCTGATTTCCGCCCAGCTCAACGCGGTCATGCATCATGAGGATTTCCAGAAACTGGAGGCCTCCTGGCGCGGGCTGTCATACCTGGTTTCCCAGTCGGAAACCGGGGAAAAGTTGAAACTGAGGGTGATGAATGTCAACAAAAAGGACCTGCTCAAGGACATGGAAAAGGCCTCGGAGTTTGACCAGTCCGCCCTGTTTAAGAAGATCTATGAGGAGGAGTTCGGCATGTTCGGCGGCGCTGCCTACGGCGCCCTGATCGGCGATTACGAATTCAGCAATCATCCCCAGGACCTCGCCCTGCTGGAGAAAATCTCCCAGGTGGCGGCCGCGGCCCATGCGCCTTTCCTTTCCGCGGCAGCCCCGCAGCTCTTTAATTTTGAAAGCTTTACCGAGCTTGGCGAACCGCGGGACATGGCCAAGATCTTCCAGAGCGTTGAGTACGCCAAATGGAAATCCTTCCGGGAATCCGAGGATTCCCGCTATGTGGCCCTGGCCATGCCCCATATTCTCATGCGCCTGCCCTACGGCAAGGCCAATGTGCCGGTGGAGGCCTTTGATTTCGAGGAGCAGGTGGACGGCACCGATCACAAGAAGTATCTGTGGGGCAATGCCGCCTATGCCCTGGGCACCCGGCTGACCGAGGCCTTTGCCAAGTATCACTGGTGCGCCGCCATCCGGGGCGTGGAGGGCGGCGGCCTGGTCCAGGGGCTGCCCGTGCATACCTTCAAAACGGACGAGGGTGATGTGGCGCTGAAGTGCCCCACCGAGATCGCCATTACCGACCGGCGGGAAAAAGAGCTGGCCGATCTGGGCTTTGTCCCCCTGCTGCACTGCAAGGGCACCGATTACGCCGCCTTTTTCAGCACCCAGTCGGCCAACAAGCCGAAACTTTATGATACGGATGCGGCCAACGCCAATGCCCGATTGTCCTCGCAGATCCAGTACATTCTCGCGGTGTCCAGGTTTGCCCATTACCTCAAGTCCATGATGCGCGACAAGATCGGCAGCTTCATGACCCGTAAGAATGCCGAGGATTTTTTGAACCGCTGGATCAACAATTATGTCCTGCTGGATGACAATGCCAGCCAGGAGATGAAGGCCAAGTATCCCCTGCGGGAGGCCCGCATCGATGTCAGTGAAGTGCCGGGCAAGCCCGGGGTTTACCGGGCGGTGAGTTTTCTCAAGCCCCACTTCCAGCTTGATGAGCTGTCCGTTTCCCTGCGCCTGGTTGCCGAGCTGCCGCCGCCGGCCAAGGGATAAGCTGTTAAGTTGTTAAGCTGATAAGCTGATAAGCAATGAGCCATGAGGCAGAAAAAAACTAAAAAAAGGAGGAAGAATTATGCCGGCTGATAATTTTTTGAAAATCGAAGGGATTGATGGTGAAAGTACTGATGATAAGCACAAGGGGTGGATCGAGGTTCTTTCCTACAACTGGGGCGTTTCCCAGATGGCATCCGCCTCGGCAAGTTCGTCCGGCGGCGGAACGACCCAGCGTGTCGATCTCCAGGATCTGAGCATTGTCAAGCTGCTGGACAGTTCTACCCCCATGTTGTTCAAGGCCTGCGCCAAGGGGGACCATATTAAGGAGGTGAAACTCGAACTCTGCCGTGCCGGCGGGGACAAGCTGACCTACATGGAATATACCCTGAACAATGTCGTTGTCAGTTCGGTAAGCACCGGCGGCGGGGGGGGCGGAGAACCGACCGAATCCGTGACCTTCAACTACGGAAAAATTAAATTAAACTATATCAAGCAGAAACGGGCGGACGGCGCCGGTGGCGGCAATGTGCCCGCCGGTTGGGATCTGGAAGCCAATAAGCCGTTCTAGTTTTTTTTGTCATGGTGATGAAGCACATGCAGGGCGCCCAGGCGTCAATTCTGGACAGGCTCATGGATCAGGAACCGGCTGTCACCCATGAGCCTGCCCAGCAGCTTTTCTCCGTTGGCCAGATCAAGGATGCCGTGGCGCGGGATCTGGAAAATCTCCTCAATACCCGGAGAAATATCATTACCCCGCCTGCTTCGTACCGGGAGGTCGGCAGCTCCCTGTTTGTCTATGGCCTGCCTGATTTCACCAGCCGAAATCCGGCCCACATCGCGGTGCGGTCCCAGTTGCGGCTGGAGATTGAAAAGACCATCGCCCGTTTTGAATCGAGGTTGAAAAATGTTGCCGTGCATATTGATTCCCCCGGGGCCACGGGCAGAAATCTGCAATTCAGAATTACCGGGGTGCTGGTGGTGGACCCCATAACCGAACAGGTGGTTTTCGACACCAGTTTTGATTTGAACCGAAGCAGATATGCCATTTTGAAGTAACGAAAAGTGAAAAGTGAAAAGTGAGGAGCGAGGAGTGAGGAGAGAGGAGTTAGGAGTGCGTAGGGGCGGTTCGGGAACCGCCCTGGGTGTGAAACAGCCTACTGTCTCCTGTCTCCTGCCTCCGGTCTCCTGATGAACGGCCATGGATGATGCACTGCTGAGCTATTACGAACGGGAACTGAGCTATGTCAGGCAGATGGGGGCGGAGTTTGCCCGCAAGTATCCCAAGATCGCCGGCCGGCTTCTCCTGGAGCGCGACAGGTCGACGGATCCCCACACGGAAAGGCTGATTGAGGCCTTTGCCTTTATCAGCGGCCGTATCCACAAAAAAATTGATGATGATTTCCCGGAGATCACGGAATCCTTATTCAACATCATCTATCCCCATTACAATAATCCGATTCCGTCCCTGACCATCGTCCGCTTTGAACCGATCATGCAGAACATCTCCGAGGCGGGCTATCTCATCGACCGGGGCACCAAACTCTATTCCCGGGCGGTCAACAGCACTCCCTGCCAGTTCCGCACCTGCCAGCCGGTGAACATCTGGCCGGTGGAGGTGGTGTCAGCCGGTTTCAAGGATCCCAAGGTGCTGAAGAAAGGCGCCCAGCAGGCCATTCATCTGCAGCTCAGAACCAATAACAAGATTCCTTTTTCCAGCCTGGCCTGGCAGAATCTGCGCTTCTTCCTGCATGGCCAGCATGAGCACGTCTTTAACCTCTACGAGCTGCTGTTCAATAATGTCTGCCATGTGGAATGCGAAGCAGGCGGCCAGGGACCAGGGCGCAGCATCTCCCTGGGAGCGTCCGCCATCGGCCCGGTGGGCTTTGAAGATGACGAGGGTATCCTGCCGTTTTCCAAGCGGTCCTTTCCCGGCTACCGGCTGCTGTTCGAGTACTTTTCCTTTGCCGAGAAGTTTCTGTTTTTCGATCTCGTGGGGCTGGACAGCCTAAAAGGGATAAAGATCGATGACACCCTGGACATCTGGATCTATCTGAACAGAACCGCCAAAGCCAACCTGGTCATCAACCGGGAGACTTTTTGCCTCAACGCGGCGCCGGCGGTCAATCTCTTTGCCAAGACCGCCGAGCCCATCCGGGTTGAGCAGCGCAAGACCGAATACCAGGTGATGCCGGATATCCGGCGCCAGGAGGCCATGGAGGTGTACAGTATTGACCGGGTCACCGCCTCCCTGGGGACCAAGGCCGGGGAGGTGTTCGAATACCGGCCGTTCTACTCCATGCGCCATCACCTGCGGGAGGACGAGGAAAACAGCCGTCAGGCCTTCTGGCATATCCAGCGCCGGCAGTCGGAAAGAAAAGGGGACAACGGCACCGATGTCTATCTCTCCTTTACCGATTTGGATTTCCAGCCCACGGATCCGGGGGTGGAGATTCTGACCATTCATACCACCTGCACCAACCGGGACCTGCCGTCCCGGCTGCCCATCGGCGCCCCGGACGGAGATTTTGATCTGGAGATCGCAGCACCGCTGGCCAGGGTGGTGGGTATCATGAAACCGACTCCCAGCCGCCGGCCCTCACTGGGCGGGGCGCTGCACTGGCGTCTGATTTCCCATCTGTCGCTTAATTATCTCTCCCTTGTTGAGGGGGGTGAAGAGGCGCTCAGGGAGATTCTCCGGCTCTATGATTTTGATAACTCACCTGCCACCAGGCAGCAGATCAACGGCATCACCCGTCTGACCTCCCGTTACCTCACCAAGCGGCTGGGCAGGTCAATGGGCCGGGGGGTGCAGGTGGTCATTGAATTCGACGAAGACAAGTATGTCGGTACGGGCATCTTTCTCTTTGCCAGTGTTCTGGAAAGGTTTCTGGGCCAGTATGTGTCGGTCAATTCCTTCAGTCAGATGGTGGCACGGACCATTCAGAAAAAAGAGGTGTTGAAGGAGTGGGCTCCGAGAAGCGGCAACCGAATTCTTCTCTAGCGGAAAGTCTTTTTGAGGAATTTTATACCTTTTCCTTTTTTAAGGCCGTGGACCTGCTGGAGAAACTGTGCCCGGACAGTAAACCCCTGGGCCAAACCCTGGATCCCCGCCGGGAAGCGGTGCGTTTCACGGTCAGACCCGGCCTGGAATTTGCGCCGAGCGACATCGCCGGTCTCTCCCCCGGCCAGGACGAGGACCCGGTGTCCATGGATGTCGCCTTCCTGGGCCTCATCGGGCCTTCCGGGGTCCTGCCGCACTGGTACAATGAGCTGGCCATCGAGCGCTGGCGAGCCAAGGATTTCAGCTTCACCGCCTTTCTGGACATCTTCCACCACCGGCTCATTTCCCTTTTTTACCTGGCCTGGAAAAAACATCAGTTTCCGGTAACCTATCTGCCCGGGGCCACAGACAAGCTGTCCGGTTATCTGCTGAGCCTCGCCGGACTGGGCACCCAGGGGCTGCGGGGGCGGATCGGCCTGCCCGAGGAGTCCCTGTCGTTTTACAGCGGCCTGTTATCCCGGGGGATTCCCGCCGCCGTCTCCATCGAATCGGCAATTTCCTATTACGCCGGCACCACGGTGAAGGTTGAGCAGTTCCTCGAAAGAATGATCCCCCTGTCGGCGGAAGACCAGACCAGCATCGGCGCAGCCAATGCCCGACTGGGGATGGATACGGTATGCGGCAGCTTCATCTGGGATTGCCGGACCAAGTTCCGGGTCAACCTCGGCCCCATGCATCTGCATGAGTTTCTGCGCTTTCTGCCCACCGGTGATCTGCTGCGGCCCATTTTTTCGCTGGTCCGCTACATGGTGGGCATTGAATATGAATTCGAGGTCCGCATCCTGCTGCGGCGCGAAGAGGTACCGTCCTGCATCCTCGGGGCCCAGACCCCGGCGGCGCCCCGGCTCGGCTGGACGACCTGGAGCAAGAGCCCGGGTTTTGTCCATGGGCAGGACCCAAGTATCACCTTTGCGGAGTAGATAGGCTGATAAGCTGATGAGCCGTTTAGCTGTTAAGTTGATAAGAAAAAATAGAAGCGAACGACCAGTAGATACTATGTATAAGCGCGTACGATTTGCGCAAAACGGGCCGCGCTGTTAAGCTTGTTTTCCAAACAATTAACCAGAACCATTCCAAAAGGAGACAAGCCATGGAAACAGCAACGGCC
>JALNXE010000055.1 GCA_023230525.1 Desulfobulbaceae bacterium | reverse complement strand
TTATAATTTAACAGAAAACATCACCAGAATCAAGCATTTTAATGAAAATACAACAAGTTGATTATGTTTGATCAACGTAATTTGTCAGAACGAGTTGCGTTAAGTCCGACAGACTCCTAGGATTCTTCCAACGGCAGATTGGCCTTGTCGAGCTCAAAGGCGTCGTGCAGGGCCCGGACGGCAAGTTCCGTATATTTCTCCTCTATCACGCAGGAGATTTTAATTTCCGAGGTGGAAATCATCATGATGTTGATATTTTCCCGGGAAAGGATATGGAACATGGTCGTGGCAATGCCGGAGTGATTGCGCATGCCAACCCCGACAATGGAAACCTTGGCAATTTTCGTATCCCCGGTGACCCTTTCAGCCCCGATCTCCACAGCGATTTTTTGCATGATCTTCATGGCCCGCTCATAGTCGCTTTTGGGAACAGTAAATGTCATGTCCGTTATGTCCCCTGCCCTGGTGTTCTGGATAATCATATCCACCACAATGCCTGCATCGGAGATGGGATTGAAAATCCGCGAGGCAATACCGGGGGTATCAGGTACTTTGGAAAAAGTGATACGTGCTTCATTCTTATTATAGGTAACACCGGAGACCAGCATGGATTCCATTATTTTATCCTCCTCAACGACCCAGGTTCCTTGAGTGTTGGTAAAGGTTGATCGTACATGAATCGGTACTTTGTATCTTTTTGCCAGACCGACGGACCTGATATCGAGCACTTTGGCCCCAAGACTGGCGAGTTCAAGCATTTCATCATAGGTAATTCGGTCAATTTTGCGAGCGGAAGGACAGATGTTCGGATCTGTTGTATAAACCCCTTCCACATCGGTAAAAATTTCACATTGGTCAGCTGCCAGGGCTGCTGCCAGGGCTACCGCCGTGGTATCGGACCCGCCACGCCCCAGGGTTGTGATGTCTCCGTTTTCCGACACACCCTGGAATCCGGCTACCACGACAATTTTCCCGTCATTTAAATGACGCCTGATAAGGTCTGAGTTGATCGATTTGATCCTGGCTTTGGTATGCATGGCGTCCGTGCTGATTTTTACCTGATCACCAAGTAAAGATACAGCATCTAACCCCGCCTCTTTTACAGCCATCGCAAAAAGTGCGACAGTGACCTGCTCTCCGATTGAAAGAAGGACATCCATTTCCCGCTGGTCGGGGATTGGCTGCATTTTGTGGGCAAGGTCCACCAGGCGGTTGGTTTCACCGGCCATGGCCGAGAGAACAACAACCATCTGATTGCCTTGTTTGCTCAATTCCATTACCCGCCGGGCAACAGCTTTGATCTTGTCAGGATCAGCGACGGATGTGCCGCCAAATTTTTGAACAATTAGTGCCATTTATTCAAACACTCCCGTGCATGTCATAAGTAATTAAGAAATCAAAAATGAGAGAAGAAACACGTTGTTTTGACGATGTATGTATTTTTCCCCTTTTGTTCCAATAGGATAATGATTGGTATCCCGTATTGGACAGATTGGGTATGAAATTTGCTAGCCAAACAACTCAGCCGTTGTAAAAAGGGTTCGGAAAGCCGAGGTTGTTTCGTAAACCGCTCCTAATAAAAATAACCAACTAAGAAAAATAACAAGAAACAACACAGAATATCAAGCGTAAAAAAAAAAAAACTCAACCGGAATAAACCTTGTAATAACTCCAGGGTTTTGCTACAAAAAAAAGACTATAGAAAGTTGTATTGTTCAAGGCTATTTAGTTAGACAATTTTCTCTTAAGGATGATCATGACGACAGCAAAAAAAATTATACTTCTCAGTTCCACCTTAACCCTTTTTGCTCTCTTTGCTTTTTTTTTGTTTCTTAACTACTCGGATAACAGATCAAACAACCTCGCATTCTCCGCAGTTCCAGCCACCACCACCGCTCCGCCTCAATCTCTCGACAATAATAACGAAGCGGATAGCTCTCACACCCTGGTTGAGGGAGAGTTGCAATCTGGCGACACCTTAAGCAAGTCCCTGAGCAGATATAATATCGATCCCACCGTACGCGAGCAGATTCTGAACAATCTGGCCAGTTGTCTTGACTTCAGGCGATTGCGGCCAAAGGATAAATATCGTGTCTTTCTGGATGATCAGGGGCAGCTTCTTCGCTGTGAATACGAAACCGGCCCGTTGGAATCCTATTCTATTACGAAAAGCGCCGACACCTTTGTTGCCCAGAGGGATTCCATTAATGTGTCGATCAAAACCTGCATGATTGAAGATTCCATCTCGACTTCCCTGTTCGATGCCTTTGCGAAAAATCAGATGAAGGCGCCCCTGGTTTACGCATTTGCCGACATCTTTTCCTCCCGGATAGATTTCAACACGGAACTGCAGAAAAACGACACCTTTCAGCTCGTTTTTGAAAAATATTTCAAGGACGATGAATTCATCGGTTATGGCAACATCCTCTATGCCCGTTATCAGCAGCAAGACGGGGAGACTTTTGAAGGCTTCTTCTATCAGCCAGATGGTTCGAAAGCAGGCGCATATTTTGATGCGGACGGTGAGGAATTGGGAACCTCTTTCATAAAATCACCTGTTCCTCTGGGCAGGGTTACCTCCACATTCAGCTATAGACGCATTCACCCGATTTCCGGGGTCATGCGGCCTCATCTGGGGGTGGACCTCGCCGCGCCTATCGGGACACCGGTCATGGCCACGGCTGACGGCACGGTTTCCTATGTCGGCTTTAAAGGGGGATTCGGCCGGCAGATCATCATTTCCCATCCCGGCGGATATAAAACCTATTACGGGCATCTCTCGCGCTTCAGCAATGGGCTGCAACGGGGCAGTGCCGTTACCCAGAAAGAGATTATCGGTTATGTGGGATCATCAGGAATTTCCACCGGCCCTCATCTTGATTACCGTGTGCAGCAACTTGGCGCCTTTCATGACCCCTTCAGTTTAGAATTCAAGCCGAAATCCGTATTGATGGGTAAAAATCTTGTCATCTTTAAGAGTCATATTGCTGCCCTTACCGGATTAATTGAATCGTCTCCCGATCCTGAAATCCTCTATGTCCGCCATCTGTTAATCAAATCTGATGAACAGTTGACAATGCTCTGATGTGCAGCAAAGCAAAGCCGCCATTCAATATTGTCCTGGTGGAACCGGAAATCCCTCCCAACACCGGCAGTATTGCCAGGCTGTGCGGCGCAACCGACTCCATCCTCCACCTTGTCAGACCCCTTGGCTTCAGCACGGATGATAAACACCTTAAGCGGGCAGGACTCGATTACTGGCAGTATGTACAAATCGTCTATTGGGACAATCTGGAAGCCTTTTTGCGGGCTCAGGATGAAAACAGGCTTTTTTTCTTGAGTAAAAAAGTCTCAAGACGTTACACTGAAGCTCATTACCAGCCAGGTGATTTTCTTATTTTCGGTAAGGAAACCAAGGGGATTCCCCCTGAGATCCTTACTCTGTATCATGATCGCTGCTTTTCCATTCCCATGTCTAATTCGCATGTCAGAAGCCTCAATCTGGCCATGGCTGCCGGCATTGTCTTGTTTGAAGCAATACGTCAGCAAGGCTGAGATTGCTCCTAACATATATTTTTTCTTTACCGTCGGGTAGTAACGTGATAATTTTAATAAATAATCAATACAAATCTATCCACTTCAGCTCAATTTTTCCCGGTAATGTATAAAATACTCATTGTCGATAATAATCCGGTCATCAGGAAAATGCTCTCTGCTGCCCTGGAAAAAGAAAAGTATCAGGTTGAGTGTGCTGAAGATGGCCTTTCCGCCTTTGATTGTCTCCATAGGTTTGCGCCGGATATCATTTTTCTTGATCTCATCATGCCCAATATCAATGGCGAACAATTCTGCCAGATGATATCCGGGCGAAAAGACCTTGAACATACCAAAATTGTCGTGATTTCCGGGGTGGCAGTTGAGGCCGGCGGTGAATGGGAAATGAAAGGTATTCACGCCAGTATTGCCAAGGGTCCACGGCTGGTAACCCATGTTCTTGATCTTGCAAGAAAGATCACGAGTAATGATTTTCGCCATGCTGGAATTTGCCAGGTTTTTGGGACAGAAGATATTTTCCCCCGGGAAATCTCCAAAGAACTGCTTGCCGCCAATCGGCATTTAAAGGTCGTGCTGAACAACATGAGCGAGGGGATCGTTGAACTTGCTGCCGATCGCAGGATAATTTTTGCAAATCCGGCTGCGGCAAAACTTGCCGGCATGGCCCAGGAAAAGTTGCTCGCCTGGGATTTTGCTCAATTTTTCCCAGGAAGCGATCAGCAACGCGTCATTGAGCTGCTTAAACGAAACGACGCCATGCCGCAAGAGATCACTGACGACGCTCCGGTCATGTTCAACCATCAGCAGGTTACTATGAATTTTCTTCCCGTTTGTGACCGGGAGAACACCACTATTGTGGTGATAATCAAGGACATCAGCAAAACAAAGATCGCGGAAGAGCGTCTCAGAGAAACAAAAGAGTACCTTCATTCAATTTTCAATTCTGTTCAGGCAGGCATTATAGTTGTTGATGTTGAAACAGACACCATCATTGATGCGAATCCCCGCGCCCTTGAATTATTCGGTATTACGAAGCCGGACATGCTTGCCCACGACTGCAGGGAGTTGCTCTGCTCCATGGCAGAGGAGGGGCCGTGCCCGGTTTTGCAGACTGGGAAAACGACCCACCTGACGACCCAGGCCGTCAAGCGACGTAATGGGCAAACCATGCATATTCTCAAGACAGCATCTGTCTGCCTGATCAATGACAGGCGGTACATCATCGAAAGTTTTCTTGATATCACTGAACAGAAAAAGCTTGAGAATAAGCTGCATTCATTATCCATCACCGATGAGCTTACCGGTCTGTTGAATCGACGAGGTTTCATGATGATGGCCAAGAAACAGCTGCGGATTGCCGATCGTAATCAGGGGAAACTTTTTTTGCTCTTTGCCGACGTGGATAATCTGAAATGGGTGAATGATACCTATGGCCATGACATTGGCGATATCCTGCTCGTCAAGGTCGGGAAATTACTCGCTTCCTTCCGCCGCTCTGATATTATTGCCCGTCTGGGAGGCGATGAGTTCGCTGTCCTGCTTTCGGACAGTTCACCTACGGGAGGAGAAAAAAAAATCTCAGAACGGTTCGATTCATTGCTCCGTGAAGAAAATGAAAAAAAGGAGCTCGGTTTTGCCATTGGCATCAGCTTCGGGGTCGTCGCCTATGACAATTATAAACCGTGTGAAGTTGACGAACTCATCGCCAAGGCCGACAAGCTGATGTATCTGTCAAAAAAAAAGAAAAAAATATAGGTCAATGACCCGAAAAAAAAGCCCGCCGGTTAGTTCCAGCGGGCTTTTTTTATGGCAATGAAGTGAAATTACTCTTTTTTGTCTTCAGTTAATCCTGACACCAGTACTGCTCCGGCCAGGCCGAGCAAGCCAAAATTCTTGACCTTTCTCATCTCTGGTTTCAGGCGAGCCATCAGGCTCCGGCGCAGGGAGGCGGACGGCATCTCAGTGGGTGTGCTTGTTGTGGTAAGCAGATACATATCCTTCTTGTTGCCATAGTAGCGGCTGTTCGGACCGATATTGACGGCCGGTGATGTCAGCCCTTTGGCGCCTTTTTTCACATACTTGGCAACCTCTGAGTTGGGGTCGTCAAGATCGCCGAAAATGCGGGCATTAGCCAGGCAGGTCTGCACGCATGCGGGTTCAAGACCCTTTTCAACTCTTGTCACGCAATAGGTGCATTTGTCGGCTATGCCTTCTCCGCCGATTTCCTCATTTTTGATGTCAGTGTTGACATAGCGTGCTCCATAGGGGCAGGCGTCGGCACAGGCGCCGCAACCGAGACAGCGGTCCTTGTCGATCTGCACGGTACCGTTGAAGGGATCTTTGTAGGTAGCCGCAACTTCCATGGATTTTGTTTGGCCGGTTTTGCTGTCAGTGAATGTTTTCTCAATAACATCAGCAGGACAAACAGGAACACAGGACGGTTCGTTGCAGTGATTGCATAAGCCCGGATAATAGGTTGATGCAAGACCTTCCGGTGTGTTGGCCGGGCCAAGGCGTCTGACCCAGTTGCGTTCCTTGTCAACCGGGACGTCCCATTCTGCCTTGCAGGCAATTGTGCAGGCATGACATCCCACACATCTGTTTAAATCGATTATCATTCCATACTGCATAAGGGTTTTACCTCCTTGATTACGTATCAGTCGTTAGAGTCTTAAACTATTAAAGCAGAAAACTTGAGCTTCCTGGGACTCAAACGTAGATTATGCAGGGATATCAAGTGATTTGCCATCTTTAACAATTTTGACAAAATTGTTGCGCATACCGTTGCAACCTGTCTCCGGATCGATGGCCAGCTTGGTGATAAGTTGCTGATCATCGGCCCCGGCGTGGAAACCCACCGTCAACAGGGGGTTTTTGGAACCATAACCATGGGCCATGTAAACAGTATCCTTACGGATGCCAGGGGTCACCTTGATAACTGTTTTGGAGGATGATTTAACGCCTTCACTGTTTACCAGTTCAATTTCGTCACCATCCTTCAGCCCCATTTTCATGGCAATCTCATCGTTAAGCCATAAGGGGTTCACCGGCATGGCATTGTGCAGCCAGACGTTGTTTTGGGTCCGGTTGAAGGTATGCACCGGCGAACGACCGTAGACAAGACGGGTAAAACCTTTCGGCGCCTCTTCAACAGCAATATAGGTGGGGACGGCGGGATAGCCTTTGTCTGCAAGATCTTCATTGTAAAGCTGAACCTCGAAGTCCTCGGGCACGCCATAGGGATCCTTGCCATCCTGAATGTGAATGCCGTCTTCCTTTTTCAGCTGCTCGATGGACAGGTTTACTCCGGCGAGTTCCTTGTTGATTTTTTCTTCAAGGCTGTTTACCGGTATCTTGTCACCATAACCCATGCGCTTGGCGATTTCGTTGGTGATCCAGATTTCATCCTTGCGCTCGAACATGGCATCTACCAGGGGCATCCTGGGTGCGATGTACTGCTGCTGTTTGTCGGTGAAATTCCACTGGGTTCCTGTTTTGATGAAGTCGTATCTCTCAAGATAGCATGCTTCCGGCAACAGGATGTCGGCATACATGGTGATGTCGGTGGGCATGACATCAACGCACATGATGAAATCCATCTGTTTCAGGGCATCTACCATTTTCTGCTGATTGGGGATGGTCTGCATCGGGTTCTGGCCCCAGACCACGCAACCCTTAATCGGATAGGGCTTACCGGTAATGCAGGCATCACGGATCAGCTCTGTCGGGGTGCCCGGAGGCGCATAGTGGTATTTGTCAGCCATCAGCCGTAAATTATGCTCTTCCCCGCCTTCCGCTACTGTCGGCCAAGTGATACCCTTGACCTTGACACCCTTCCCCTTGACAAAGCCACCCTTGACGCCGATTGCACCAAGGAGGGCGGTCAGGCATGCGTGGGCACGTATACGTTGGAAATCGGTGCCATACCAGCTGACATGGCGGCCGGGATGAACGGAAACATTGGGGGCGCTGGCAGCAAGAACTTCAGCGACTTCCTGGATCTGTTTGGCCGGCACATCGCAGATCTTGGCCGCCCAATCCAGTGAGGCATGGGAAATGCCTTTCTTGAATTCTTCAAAGCCGACGCAGTGGGCTTCGACAAATTTTTTATCATATTTGTCTTTTTGCACCAGGTAGTTCATGACAGCCAGCAGAAAGGCGGTGTCGGTAGCCGGTTTGATTTTAACCCAGATATCGGACTTGGCGGCAGAGGCGGAATAACGCGGGTCAACCACAATCAGCTTGGCGCCATTCTCCAGGCCTTTGAGGTATTTCTTGACATGGGAGACATGGACGTTCTCGCCGAAGTGACAGCCGATCAAGAAAATCGCCTTGGCATTGGCCATGTCTACGTTTTCGTCGGGTGCTAGCCCGAATGTTGCCATGTAGGCCATGTCCCGAATGCCGCGGCACTGGAAAAACGACGCCTCGCTCACATTGTGCGTGCCGACCACTTTTTCAAAAAAATCCATGGGATACTTAGCAGATGCGCCATGGGGAAACATGGCGATGCCCTGGCTGCCGTATTTATCCTGCACAGCTTTCAGTTTGGAGCCGCATTCGTCAAGCGCTTCCTGCCAGGAAATCTGTTTCCATACCGGCTTGCCTCTTTCCCCGACATTTTTCAACGGGAATTTCAGGCGGTCCGGGTCATAAAGCAGTTTGATGCCGGCATTACCCCGGGCACAGATTGATTTACCGTTATCAATACTCTTCGGGTTGCCTTCCAGTTTGACAAGTTTTTTGTCACGAACTTTTCCCACCAGCTGACAGCGCCAGAAACACATTTCGCAGACGCCGCCGGTTACCGTTTGGGTGCCCTCAAGACTTCCTGGGGGTGTAAAAGGATCTCTGACAAACCCTGTTTCTGCTGACACCACCTTGGCCAATGGTAAAGTTGCAGCAGCTATCGATGCGGTTTGCAGGAATTTGCGTCGTGTCACCTTAAAAGACATGTTACAGCTCCTCCCTAGTAAAAAAGTCAATTAAATTCATCACTACCCTATAATAAGGATGGTGTGCTTCCTCCAAAACCTTACTCTTAAAAATCTTAAACCACGGGGTGAAAAGGGTTTCCAGAAACTTTTTCTGCCCATCAGGATCGTCATTGGCAAGTATTGCTAAAAATTCCAGCTCATAAACAATATGATCGGGAAGATCGTTTTCCTTGGCCAGCGCAAAGCCTTTTTCGCGGTAAAATTTTTTCGTCTGTTCTGCAATCATTCCATAGAGGGTGCCGTCCCCTTTACAATGGACAGAGGCATAAGGAGCGGCAACCACATGGGGAATTGCATTAATAAAGAGTCGCGTATGTTCTATCTGGACATCTTCAAGAAAATCCTTTGCGCCAGCCTTTACCCTGATCAGCTCAGCTTTGTCTTCCTGCCACTGCAACTCGTCAAGAAGACTTAACAGGACAGACCAGAAATCTTCGTTGAACCACTCTGACGCAGGATAGCGCATCGATTGGGCGAGAAAGCGGAAGATATCCGTCATGGAGATCCGAGGGGTGGCTATATTCATTCGTGATTGCTATTGATTGTATTGTCAATGTCTATAAATGGATTACCACAAATGGAGCTTATTTACTGCAAAGAGTTTGTTGTGTCAACAAATGTTACAAGGTGGTGATGCAATTAATTGTAACGGTTGGGGGAGAGTTACCAACCCGAAGTAATCATTTGGGTAACCATACACCATTATTCAAAATTCAGGAGAGGGTAAGCTTCCCTCATGGAGCAGGCAGCGAGGCAACTTCCGCAATTTTGACAAGATATTCCGGCGGTAACTTGGCGAGTTTTCCGGCCTTGTTAACGCAGGCGTGGGCAGTAAAGCCCTTGGCCAGCAGCTTGTCGTTTGCGGCAAGCAGTACATGGTGATTGAACCGCCAGGAATAATTGGAAATCTGCAGCATGGACGTTTTGATGGTAATCAGGTCGTCATATCTTGCCGGCGCCTTATAGCGCAAATATGTTTCCACCACCGGCAGGATGAATCCGGCTTCCTCAATTTCCCGGTAAGAAGAGACAAATTGCCTCATGAAACTTGATCGGCCAAGCTCAAAAAAACGAAGATAGTTGGCGTTATAAACGACTCCGCCGGCATCAGTATCTCCGTATAAAACCCTGTAGGAACAGAGGTGAACCGGCTCGGTAAGACTGATCTTAAAGAATGACATTTTATTTGCTCGGAATGTTTCCGGTCAGTAAAAAATGAAAGAAATCCTCTCCATTTAACAAGTGAAGAGCCGAATTTGCCCCGTTCTTCTCACTGTATGTAAGGGTATTTTTCTGTGCAGGGCTGCGGGAGTCGAACAGGGCGAAAGGGACCGGCATCGCCATATGGGTTTTCAGGCTGATCGGCGTAAAATGATCCATGCATACCACCAGGCGGAAATCCTGGCCGGGGTTCATTCCGTCAAGAATTTTCCGGACAACCTTGCGGTCAAAATCCTCAATGGCCTGAATTTTTTCCTTTAAAAGCCCCTGATGACCAGTCTCATCAGGGGCTTCCACATGCACAAGGACCAGATCATGTCTGTCGAGAGCATTGAGGGCCGCATCAACTTTCCCCTGATAATCGGTATCAAGATAGCCCGTGGCGCCGGGGACATTCACCACCTCCATCCCAGCATAAACCCCTATTCCCTTCAGCAGGTCAACAGCGGAAATAAGTGCTCCGCTGACCCCGAAATTCTGCACTAATGTCGTCATTGAGGGGGCCTTCCCTTCCCCCCATAGCCAGACTCCATTGGCGGGGAGCTTTCCCTGCTGTTGCCGGGTTCTGTTCAGTGGGTGGTCCTGCAGGATATCGCAGGCCTTGCTGATAAATTGCATCAGTTCAGGATAATGCCCATAGCTTTTCCAGAATTGTGTCACATCCTGCCCGGTATAATCATGGGGAGGAACCGTTACCAGCCCTGTCACGTCCCCCCTGTAGACAAAAAGGTGACGATAGCTGATCCCTGGATAGAGGGTGAAAAGGTCGCTGGTGATTTCTTTGTTGATGGCGGCGATCAGTTGCCGCGCGTCGGCAGTATCGATGTGTCCCCCACTGTAATCAACCATGGTGAGCGTGTCGCCGGCTTGCGTCATGTTTACCAGATTGCAGCGAAAGGCGATTTCCTTATCAAGGAGATCGACGCCGAGACTTGCCGCTTCCAGGGGGGATCTGCCTGTATAAACCTCTGCTGGTTTGTAGCCGAGAAGAGACAGGTTGGCCACGTCGCTGCCGGGATGAAAACCTGGCGGAACTGTTTGCAGCCGGCCGAGGACTCCGTGGCTGGCCACAAAATCCATGGCCGGAGTACGGGCATACTCGAGAGGGGTCATGCCGTTCAACTCGTCAATTGGCAGGTCGCCCATGCCATCCCCTACCAGTATGATATATTTCACATCACTTGCCATCATCGACCAGGATTTTAATTTTTACAGTTTCCGCCATTGTCGTATCCAAGGCGTTTATTTCATTCAAGGCCTTTCGCACCGCCGCCTCCTGGGCTTCATAGGTGCGCATGACGATGGGCACCTTACTTTTCTTTTCCCGGCCCTTCTGGATCACCGACTCGATGCTGATGTCATGCTTGCCAAGGATGCCGGAGATCTTGGAAAGAACGCCTGGTTTATCGAGGGTGGTGAATCTGAAATAATAGGGGCAGCGCAGTTCCTCGATGGGTGTGATGGGGCGCGGGGCGATATGTTTCTGCAGATAGGAGAGACTCGGCACCCGGTTAATTGACTGATGAACGATGTTTCTCGCGATGTCCACCACATCGGCGGCAACCGCGCTTCCGGTGGGCATCTTCCCTGCCCCTTTGCCATAAAGCAGAACATTTTCAACCATATCCCCAGTGAAATAGAAGCCGTTGTAAGCGCCGTTGACATTGGCCAGCATGTGTTGCTCCGGCACCATGGTCGGATGGACACTTGCCTCGATATGGTCGCCATGGTTGCGGCTGATGGCCAGGAGTTTGATCCGGTACCCGAATTCCTTGGCAAACTGGATATCAATCGGTTCAATACGGGAAATGCCCTCGCAGTTTATGTCCTGGAGGCGGACATCCATACCGAAGGCCAGGGTCATGAGAATAACAAGCTTATGCGCCGTATCGATTCCTTCGATATCATAGGTGGGGTCGGCTTCCGCATAGCCCTTTTTCTGCGCTTCCTTTAATACTTTCTCAAAAGGGGTGGCGTGATCCGTCATCTGGGTGAGGATGTAATTAGCCGTACCATTCATTATCCCCATGATGGACAGAATCCTGTTGGCAACAAGTCCCTCCTTGAGGGTTTTGATAAGAGGGATCCCCCCCCCTACGCTGGCTTCAAAGCCCACCTCCACATTTTTCTCCGCGGCAGCCCGGAATATCTCCATGCCATGTTCTGACAGCAGGGCCTTGTTGGCGGTAACCACATGTTTGCCCTGGGCAATGGCCGCAAGAATAAATTTTTTGGCCAGGGTTGTCCCGCCGATCAGTTCAATGACGATATCAATCTCCGGATCATTGATAATATCATTGGCGTCACGGGTCAATTCGGTGGCGGCAAGATAGCCCGGCAAGGTATCTTTCGATACATCAGCCACCCTTTTCAAAACGATAGAAATGCCGCTTCTTTTTTTGATGCGCTCAGCCTGTTCATAGAGCACCTGGGCCGTCCCGCTGCCCACTGTACCAAAGCCAATGAGTCCTACCTGTATTTGCTTCATAACTATCCTGTTGTCATATTTGATGTTTTTTTGGCGTATGATGTGAATTTCTCCAGATTACTATAAAAAATCATAAACTTTTACCTGCTTTAATAACTGATGTCAAAAAATATCATAAAATGAGAAACAAAAACATGAAGCGAGCTGAATAAAAAACTCTTTATTCTTTACAGACCAGCCGGAATTGCCCATTTTGTCATTGACAGCCTAAAAAAGATCATCTAGTTTGATTAAAATTTACATATTATATGAGCAGTTGTAACTATTTAATATTAAATATAAAAAAGATAAGCAAGTGAAGAGGGAAGTAAATGTTATTTAATTGAAAAAAGAAAGGAGGTTTCATGAGAAAGGCTATCAAGATTGGTTTGTCTTTATTTGCCACTACGGCATTATGGACATCCGGCGCACTTGGCGCCGGCGGTCCTAAACCCGCGGCAGAACCAAAGGCAAAGACCATAAAAGAACTGGTTGCCCGCTATGATTCCAGCGGGTGCATCGAATGTCATGAAGAGATCAATGATCAATGGGCGAACTCGCTGCATTCTCATTCTATTCTGGGCACGCCGAGAACGGCGCCGACCATTATTACCGCCATTGAAGTTGGGTTGAAAAATTTCCCTTATTCCGGAGTGAAAGACGACAAGGATATTACTGTAGAACATCTCCGGATGTGTACCAAGTGTCATCTACCCCAGCTTGATGATGCCACCGACGATGTGGCGCGGGAAATTGTCGCCACCATTAAAGGATGGCAGAAGGCCAAAAAGGATGGGGATGATGCAAAGGCAGAGGAACTGGAAGCGACCATTGCCAGTCTGAATATCAATTGCCGGATCTGCCACAACCGGATGGCCATCATCCATAAATGGGCGGACGGATATCCCCAGCCGGATACGGTTTACGGCGACAAGGACGGCGACCATGAAGATGAGAAATTCCCGAAAATGGCCAAGGCTCCGGCCTTGGGCGAGTCGATCTTCTGCGGTCAGTGTCACGGCACCGGACCGAATTTCGAACTGGCTCATCCTTCCCAGTGTGCGACTCTATATGGCAGTTATCTCTTTGCCTATACAGCGGAAGGCGGACATGAAAGCTGCCAGGATTGCCACATGAAAAAATCCGGGCTTGGTCATGACATGCAGTCTTATAACAGTGAGGTTATGGCCAAGATGTCCATGGATGTCGAAGTGGACGGACGCTCCCTGTTCTGGCGCAAAAATAGCGCCGAAGGCGTTATTCCCATGGGCATCATCAATGTTGAATTAACCAATAAGGCAGGGCACACCATCCCTGACGGCTGACCCACTCCCAATAGGCTGGTCCTGGATGTGACTGCCAAAACAACGGATGGGAAAGAGGTTTACAAAGATCAGGTTATTTACATGCCGTATCCGGCCCGGATGGGTCGAGGCGCGGAAATGGGCAGGGGGCCGTATGAGAAGAGCGGTCTGCTCCGTGAAACGAGTCTGCCGCCGCTGAAAACCGTGCATGAGACTTTTGAGATCCCTTATCCTTATACGGATGTCGTAAAGGATGGTAAAAAGACTAGGGAACTGGTGAATGATGAACTCGTTGTCAATGTTAAACTCTGGTATGTGCCGTTTGGCGAATTTGAAGGCCATGAGGTGGTTTTCTTCGAGGACGAGAAGAAGCTTGACCTGAAAACAGAGTGGGTTTGGAGGTAATGAGCGCAGTTCAGGAGCTTGAAGTCTGGTTCCTGTCTGCTGCTGGCAACAAAAAATATCCGATTTTGTTGCGTTAGTATGTCTGTTTTATAAAGGAGGCTGTGAAATTATTGCCTAAAAGTAGCTGGAGCGATAATTTCACAGTCCCCCTTGCTTTCTCCAGCAAACCGTTGCTCATCAGGTTGCCGTCTTCTGAGAAGTATTTCCCGGACGAACACCTCGATAATACCTACTTCAAGGCCCATTTCCTGCATCCTATAGGCTGCTTGTAAATCTTGCCGCTTGAACTTTGGCAATGAAGGGTGTCAGCCTTATCGGCTCCGTTGCGGGCGCGGACATTTACGTTGGCCTTTCTCTGCTTGCAGAATTTACTTGAAATAGTTGGAAAAGTATATATATAGGATGATACATTTCAATCTATAGATAACCAGATATGGAAAGCCTTCCCCAGTTTATTTCTATTTTTCTCCACAAGATTAAAAAAAAGTTTTTTAAAAGGTAACGAACCGTGCAAGAAGTTAATATTTTCGCTATGTTCTGGAATGCAGGACTTGTAGTAAAATTTGTCATGCTCCTGCTCATGTTTTTTTCGATTATGTCCTGGACCATTGTTTTTCAAAAATTTCTTCTTTTCAAGAAGGTACACAGTGAGTCACGGGTGTTTCTTGATAATTTCTGGAGAAGTAAAAATCTTGCCGAGGCGTATAAGACAGCCCTGGAAACGTCACTCTGTCCCGAGGCTGCAATTTTCAGATCTGGTTACGCTGAGCTGCAGAAAATCGGCAAGAAAAAGAGTGCTGAAGAAATGCAGACTTTGGAAATGCGTCTGGCAGGCATGAACAATCTCAAGAGGGTCTTGCAAAAAGCAGTCGGCAGGGAATCCTTTCAACTCAGCAAATCACTTTCATTTCTGGCCACCGCAGGGAGCTCAACGCCATTCATCGGACTTTTCGGAACAGTTTGGGGCATTATGGCGTCTTTTAAGGAAATAGGCGCCAGAGGGTCGGCTTCTCTGGCCGTTGTCGCCCCCGGTATTTCCGAGGCCCTTGTCGCCACGGCGGCAGGTCTTGCGGTAGCGATTCCGGCAGTTATCTTTTACAACTTCTACTCAAACCAGATTGATACTTTCGAGGGAAAAATGGAAAGCTTTACCGCTGATTTCTTGAATCTGGTAGAAAGAGACCTTATTTCACGTGGTTGATAAAAAAATATGGCAATGATGGGACCGGCTCAAAAAAAAGGTAAAAGAGGTTTGGTGGCAGATATCAATGTCACACCTCTGGTGGATGTTATGTTGGTACTGCTGATCATTTTCATGGTCACTGCCCCGATGATGACCCAGGGGGTTGATGTCAACCTGCCGGAGACAACCGCCAAACCCCTGCGACAGGATGAAAATCCTGTAATTATCTCTATTGATCCGCAAGGGGGAATTGCCCTGGGGAAAATCAAGGCAGATGGCAAACTTTTGCGGCAGGAACTACAGAAACTGTCGCAGACGGATCAGGACAGAACGATTCTGTTGAAAGCGGACAAAAATGTCCCCTATGGCATTGTTGCGCAGGTAATGGCCGATGTGAAGGATGCCGGCTTCAATAAACTTGGCATGGTTACCATACCGGTGGAGCAGAAACGCTGAGTCATGTCACCATTCGCAGACGCACCTTGTGAACAAGGCAGATTCGTCACCATAGAAGGCTATACCGTTGGGCACAGAAAAAAACCTTTTGTTCTGGCCCTAGTTATCCATGTATTTGTTGCCATGATAATGCTGCTCCCTGCCTCACTTTTTGATTTTCACCGCAATCGTGAAGAAATTTATACGGTGAATCTCTTTGAGACAATGGAATCTTCCCCTGTTAAAGAGGCGGCCAAACCGCCCGCACCGGCCAAAAAAAAGGAAGAGATCCCACCGCCTCCTCCTCCGCCTGAGGTGAAAAAAATTGAAGCGCCGCCGCTAAAACCTGTTGTTGCGGAAAAAATAGAACCGGTTATAGCAACAGAAACCGAAAGCGCCGCCCCCGCAGAGATTGTCAGCCTCAAGCCGCGTCTGGCAAAAAAGGAAGTAAAGCCCAAAAAGATTGACAAGAAGGAAGATATTAAAGATGACATTAAGGTCGATCAGGCGCTTAATCGCATAAAAAATGAGCTCAGCAAGAAGCAGTCACAGCAGAAAGCCAGGGAGATGCAGGCTGTTGCTGCGGCTGCTGTTGATGATGCAGTAGCAAAACTGCGGGAGTCAATCCATGCGCAGCGGCAGCTGGCATCGTCATCGTCGTCGACCGCGGCGCAATCATCGGCAGAACCTTCTGCCGGCGGCGGATCCGGCGCAAGCGATGCAAAACTTGATGCCGCCTTGAAACTTTATTATGTGGCCGTATCTCAAAAGATACATGAACACTGGGTGCTTCCGGAACTGCAGGAGTGGAAAAAGGACCTGAAGGCAGTGGTGGTCGTTGATGTCCGCAGTGATGGTGTTGTAACCAAATATGAATTCGAACAGAAATCAGGCAATATTTATTTTGATCAATTTGTGGAAAAAACATTAAAAGAGTCGCTGCCGTTACCCCCCTTTCCTGCTGATATTGAGGAATCAAATCTGGAAATCGGACTTGTTTTTCATCCCAGCGGCTTACAATAAATTCAACTAAAAATTATGAAACAGACACTCATCGTATTACTGGCCATGTTGTTTATACTGCCCTTTTCAGATGCCTGGGCAGGCAAAAGGGTGAATCTTGACATCACTTCGGCGGAATTTCGGAAGATTCCGGTGGCCGTCCCCTATTTCCAGAATAAAAACCAGCCGGAGTCCGTTAAGCAATATGACCGGGATCTTGCCGTGCTGGCCTCCAAAGCCTTGGATTTTCATGGATTTATCCAGACCATACCTGCTTCCTCCTATGGAGCCAGGCAGGATGCCAACTGGAAAAGCGTAGGGGCTGATTTCACGGTAATCGGCCAGTATGAGGTCAGTGGTGACAACGTCATCATGGAATTGCGCCTCAACAATGTTGTTGAAGGCAAAATGGTCCTTGGCCGCAAGTATACTTTCCCCTGGAACAAAAGCAGAAAGATGATCCTTAAATTCTGTGATGAGGCAATCGAAAAAATGACGGGCATTCCCGGCGTCAGTGAGACCAAGATCGCCTTTGTCTCGGATAAGACAGGGCAGAAGGAAATTTACCTGGCTGACATCTTCGGCGATTCCGTTCGTCAGGTGACACGGCATAAGTATCTTGCCGTTTCTCCCCGTTTTTCCCCTGACAACAAGAAGCTGACCTACACCTCCTATCACCGCGGCAACGCCAATCTCTACATTACCGATCTGTCCCAGGACAAGACCACCCAGGCCCTTTCCCGAAGAGTCGGACTGAACATGGCTCCGGCCTGGTCCCCGAACGGCAGAACGCTGGTGGCCACCTTGAGTAAAGACGGTAACCCGGACCTTTATCAGCTCACCCTGGACGGGGCAATTGTGCGCAGGCTCACAGAAAATGCAGGGATCAATGTTTCTCCGAATTTTTCGCCTGATGGCCAGCAACTTGTTTTTGTCTCCGATCGAACCGGCGAACCGCAAATATATATAATGGACTTCAATAGCGGCTCTGCCCGCAGGATTACCTATCAGGGCAATGAAAACACCACTCCTGCCTGGTCGCCTGACGGCAAGTGGATCGTCTATACCTGCAAATACGAAGGCCAATATCAGCTCTTTAAAATCGCCCCGGAGGGAGGCAGTCCGATACAGTTGACCAACTCCGCGGGCGACCATGAAGCACCCAGCTGGTCACCCGATTCGCGGCTAATCGTTTTCAGCAGATCAGTAAACGGCAAGAAGAAGCTGTATGTGATTTCCCAGAGTGGCAGGGACATGCGGCAATTATTTTCGCTTGACGGCAATCAGACGACCCCCCAGTGGTCCTACCGGGTAAACTGAAATCAACACGATCCCAAGACAGATGGATATGAATTTTTCCATGGAATGTTATTGGATTAAGTAAGACAAAAAGAGGATATGATGAAGAAAAATCGTTCTTGCTATCATCTTTCGATTTTGGCTGCCGGCCTGTTACCCCTGCTTGCCGGTTGTGTAACAGATCAGGATTTTCGCGGCCTTGAACTGCAAATCCGCAGTATGGACAACAGAATGGTGGAACTTGAAAATGACATCCAGCAGCTGCAAAAAGGGGCCGGAACCTCTGTTGAGGTTATGAAAAAACAGCAGGCTGGGCTGAGCAGTAACGTAGATCGCCTGAACACGGAATTATTACAGGTAAAGGGCCAGCTTGATGAATCACGCCACCGTTACCGCAACCTCCAGGATGAAAATAAGGGCCTGCAGGAATCGCTGAAAACGATCCAGCAACAAACCGAACAGAAAAATGTTGAATTGCAGGATAGAATCGGCAGTGTGGAATCAAGTACCAGTGAAATTGACACCCGGTTATCAACGGTGAATTCCAACCTGGTGGATATGAAAGAATCCCAGGCCGAGGCCGCCGCCAGGGCTGCCGAGCAGGCCCGGAAAAAAGCGGAGGCGGCAAGCAAAAGCAGCCAAACCCATGAAATAACGCCTGAAAAAACGAAAAAAACAGCTACTGAGGCAAAAGCGCAGCCACGCCAGGAGTTCAGTTCGCCTGAACCGGTCAAAAGCAAGGGCAGCGCCACCGGGCAGAAGATGTATGATCAGGCGCTGGATCTTTTTAAAGAAAAAAAACATAAGGAAGCCCAGGATCTGTTCAGCGAATTCATCAAAAAAAATCCCAATGATGATCTGGCGGTCAGTGCCCGTTTCTGGGTGGGCGACTGCCTGTTCAACCAGAATGAATTTGCCCTGGCCATCCTTGAGTATCAGAATGTCATAGCCGATTTCCCCAACCACGTCAAAGCCCCTGCCGCGTTATTCAAGCAGGGAATGGCTTTTGAGAAGCTGCAGGACGCCGATACGGCCAAGATCGTTTACAAAAAGATTATCGCAGAATATCCGAAAAGCGATCAGGTTGAGGCCGCGAAAAAAAGGCTGGAAGAACTCTCCAAGTAAGAGTTCGCTGAAATTATACGGTAATTTTTTTAGTTTCAGCGAGACCATCAATACCGCAGCCAGCACAAAAAAGCGGCCCCGAGGTTAACCTCGGGGCCGCTTTTTTGTGGTATGGTGGTGCGAAAATCGCTGAAGATGCTGCCTATTTAGGGCTGATACCCAGTTCTTTTTCTTTTTTGGCCACCGCCAGTCTGGTTTTGATCGCCGTATCAGGGATGAGGCTCATGGAGTCAATGCCGCATTCAACCAGGAATGTGGCAAACTCAGGAAAATCACTGGGGGCCTGGCCGCAGATGCCGATTTTTTTGCCGCGCCGTTTGGCTGTGTCAATGACCATCTTGACCATAGTTTTGACCGCATCATTGCGCTCATCAAAAATATGGGCAATAAGATCAGAATCGCGGTCAAGACCGAGGGTAAGCTGGGTCAGATCGTTGGAACCGATGGAAAAGCCGTCAAAGACGTCGGCAAAGGCGTCAGCGGAGATGACGTTGCTGGGGATTTCGCACATCACGTAAATCTCCAGATCGTTTTCTCCCTGCACAAGACCGCAATCCTTCATGACCGCAATAACCTTCTTGCCTTCTTCAGGCGTGCGGCAGAAGGGCACCATCAGTTTGATATTGGTTAAGCCCATATCATTGCGGGCCTTGAGCAGCGCCTCACACTCCAGTTCAAAAGCAGGCCGGTATTTGGGATCATAGTAGCGGGAGGCGCCACGCCAGCCGATCATGGGATTGCTTTCTTCCGGTTCATAGAGTTTGCCGCCGACCAGATTGGCATATTCGTTGCTCTTAAAATCGGACAGGCGGACAATAACATCTTTCGGATAAAAACCGGCGCCGATGCGGCCCACACCTTCGGCAAGTCTATCAATAAAGAAGCGTTTCTTGTCGTCCGGATAAGCGCTCGTTCTCTTTTCGATCTCCTTTACTACTTCAGCAATCTGAGGATCACTGGCTGCCTTGGCTTTCAGATCCTCGAAGTTGTAAAGGGCCATGGGATGAATGCCGATGTGGGAGTTGATAATGAATTCCTCCCTGGCCAGTCCGACACCATCATTGGGAATCTGACTTTCTGAGAAGGCTTTTTCCGGAATACCGACATTCATCATGATTTTGGTGCGGGTGGCCGGGACTGAATCAAGATCAAGTCTCTCTACCTCATATTTGAGCAAGCCCTTATAGATGTAGCCGCTCTCTCCTTCTGCACAGGATACGGTTACCTCTGTCCCGGTTTTAATGATTTCCGAACCGTTATCCGTGCCGATGACGCATGGGATGCCGAGTTCGCGGGAAATGATCGCGGCATGGCAGGTACGTCCGCCACGGTTGGTGACAATGGCCCCGGCGATTTTCATGATCGGTTCCCAGTCAGGATCGGTCATATCGGTCACCAGGACCTCTCCTTTCTTGAACTGGCCGATATGGGCGGTATCCTTAATAACACGGGCAATACCCTGGCCGATTTTCGTGCCTACCGCCTGACCCTCCACGATCACTTCACCCTTTTCCTTCAGGATGTAAGTTTCCATGGTCTTTTTCGAGGTCTGGGAATGAACTGTTTCCGGTCTTGCCTGGACAATAAAGAGTTTGCCGGTGCCAACCTTGACGCCGTCTCCATCCTTGGCCCATTCGATATCCATGCCCTTGTTGTAGTGGTCTTCGATGATGCAGGCCCATCTGGCCAGCTGCAGGATCTCATCATCGTTGATAACATAGGTTCCGCGTTCAGTCGGGGTGGTGTCGATGTTTTTGACGGGCTCCTCAGTATTGGGGTCATTGTCATAGATCATCTTCATCTCTTTGCTGCCGAGCCGCTTGCCCACTATGGGCCGTTTGCCCTGTTTCAGGGTAGGCTTGAAAACATAGAATTCATCCGGGTTAACCGCACCCTGCACAACATTTTCTCCCAGCCCCAGGGCACCGGTAATGAAAACGGCATCCTCAAAACCGCTTTCGGTATCTATTGAGAACATAACACCGGAAGAGGCGGAATCGCTGCGTACCATTTTCTGGACAGTAATGGAAAGGTAGACATCAAACTGACCGAAACCTTTGTCATGGCGATAGGAAATGGCCCGGTTGGTGAAAAGACTGGCAAAACATTTGCGGCAGTTTTGAATGAGATTGTCATAGCCGTGGATATTGAGATATGTCTCCTGCTGACCGGCAAAAGAGGCGTCAGGAAGGTCTTCGGCGGTAGCGGATGAGCGGACAGCCACGTCAACGCTGGGGCCGTACTCTGCTTCCATTTTCTTATAGGCAGCGATAATTTCCTGACGGAGATCATCCGGAAAATCCGCTGTTCTGATGATATTTCTCACCTTTTCGCCGCGTTCGGCCAGATTTTTCATATCATGGGTATCAAGATCGGACAGTACATCTCTGATGGCAGCCTCAATGCCTGCCTTTTCCAACAGATACCGGTAGGCATAGGCGGTAATGGCAAAACCGTGCGGGACGGCAACTCCTTTTGAAGTAAGTTTCTGATACATCTCGCCAAGAGATGCATTTTTCCCGCCGACCATCGGCACATCTTCAATTCCGATATCATCAAACCAGAGAATAAAGGCTGTATCGTGAGTTTCTCCCATCTTCTTACTCCTTTGAAGTTGACTTTATTTGGTACTCATTGGTACACATATGTTACAAATTGATTATTGATTATAAACAGATATGAATTATAGAAGTCTTTATAGCGAATCTCAGGGGCATGGTCAATAAAGAATGTCCTTTCTTTAACACATTGGTTGAGCAATATGTGCGGTTCGCTCGAAGTGTTTGTAGCCGGATTTTTTGTCTTAACCCGGCATAATGTGAAAAATCAGCGGGGTTGAGTCATAAGACCGGTCAGCGCAATAGGATGTTATGACCCGGCCAGTTTTTCTATGCAGTGCTGCATTTTGTCGATCAGTTTGTCAAGCTCCGGTTTGGTGACCTGTTCATCCGCCCCTACAGCCTCTCCTTTGCGGCGTAAGGCATCAGTAATCATCGAGGAAAAGAGGATTATCGGGATTTTTTTGTAGGCGGATTGCTGTTTGACCCGCATACAGAAATGATGGCCGTCCATCCGAGGCATTTCAATATCTGAAATAATAGCCAGGATCTTTTTATCGATCTCACCCTTTTGGCGCAGCTCCTCAAGAAATTCAAAGGCCGCCTGACCGTCAGGCTTGGGGATCACTTTAAATCCGGCATGCTGCAAGGTATTGGTCAACTGCATCAGTACCACCCTGGAATCGTCGACCACCAGTACCGCCTTATCATATTTTTGTTCGATCTCAATGGCTTCCTTTTCATTTCGACTGGATTTTACCACCATACTGGGGTCAACGGTGCCCACGATTCTTTCGAAATCTACCATCTGGATGAGAAGGTTATCCACCTGACAGATGCCGGTTATACTTTGACTTGAGGCAATCAGTGCAGGAGGCGGCGTAATCTGCGACCAGGAGATACGATACACCTTATCCACGCCATGGGTGATAAAACCAAAGGCCTTGCCGTTTAAATCGGCTACAATGACAACCCATTTCCGGTCGCCCTCTTTTTTTTCTTCGGTCTGATAGGAAAACCAACTGCAGAGATCAATGAGGGGTATGGTATTGTTGCGGAGGAGGAAGACACCCTTGACGCAGGGAGCGCTGTTGGCCAGTTCGGTGATGTTCTCGGGATAGGCAACCAGTTCTTTTACCTTTGCCGCATTGATCCCATAGGTGTTTTTGTGGCGTTGTTTTGTGTCAGGATCAATCCACTCAAGATAAAAAGTAATGACTTCAAGCTCATTTGTGCCGACTTCAAGCAATATATTACTCTTTGACTGCTGGGCCATGAAGGTTACTCCGCTGGGTGAATTGTTAAGGAGAAAATCCATAAGGTATCGCGTCATCGCCAGGGGGGCGAGGTGATGCTTATTGCCAATCGCAGGGCATTTCTTTGCCTGTGATAAAGAGGCATAAAATACGAGTTCAGCAATGTTTGATTATAGAATATTTTTTTTAAAAATAGCCAGCAGCTTTTTGGAAAGTGAACAGAAGCTTGTCTTAAAATGGTCTCTGTGCTATGTTCATCGACAAAATTGAAAAAGGAGGCCTCTCCCATGCGTGAAAAAGTACAGGAAGCATTGAACAAAGTCAGGCCCACCCTGCAGAAAGATGGGGGAGATGTTGTGCTCATTGACGTAACAAGCGACGGGGTGGTCAAAGTGCAACTCACCGGAGCCTGCCGGGGTTGCCCCATGTCTCAGGTTACCCTGAAGGAAGGAATCGAGAAATTCCTCAAATCGGAAGTACCTGAGATAACAGCCGTTGAGGCGGTCTGATGCCCTTATTTGTGATATTTTGCCCCGGCTTTAATGCTGTAGGCTCGATACAGCTGCTCCAGCAGGAGAAGGCGGGCCATCTCATGGGTAAATGTCATCCTGGAAAGACTCAGCAGCAGGTCCGCCCTGGCAAGGACCGCGGGTGAAAGTCCCTCTGGGCCGCCGATAACAAAAGTTACCACCTGTCTCCCCTGCCCTTCCCAGTTATCAATCGTTCCGGCAAATTCTTCCGAGCTGAGTTGCCGGCCGCCGGGATCAAGTGCCACCACATAGGCCGATTTGCTGCAGCTTTCCAGAAGTTGTTCGCCTTCAAGCTGTATGGTGCGTGCCGTATCTTTTCCTGCTGACCGGTCTTTGATGATCTTGAAATCCGTCTTCACATAATGGCTGAGACGTTCGGTGAAGTCAGCTATCCCCTTCTGCAGGTAGGATTCTTTGGTTTTGCCGGGAAATAACAATTCCAGACGCATTACTTGTCTTCTTTTGTACTGATGAGGGCAGAGAGAATCGCACAGAATTTTTCATAGCCCATGTCCGTTTTGATACCCGGACACGATGAGCTGATGGCCTCAAAGTTGCTGCGGTCCTGCAAAATACTCGGGTGCAGCGGCCACTGACTGCAGCGCCAGGGTTTGCCGGGATGCACCGTGCAGCCCTTGTCAAAGAAAATGCAATGGCGGTCTACGATTTTCATCTGGATAACGTTGCCGGTGATCCGCAGATATTTCTCCTTCACCTCTTTTTCCGGCAGACCGATATAGTCCACCATCCTTTGCAGATCGTCATCCGTGAGGGATACGGTTGTCTCCCCCTGGCAGCAATAGCCGCATTGCTGACATGCAAAAATTTCTTCTTCCATGGTATTCCTTTATATAAAATTGCAAAAATGCAAGTTAAGCCGTTGTAAAAAAATAACATGGCCAGAAAAATGCGCGAAACGGCACTCTTTTCAGTACCCCCTTGAGGGGTATAAGAAACCGTAACGAAATTGAAAAAATGGCCGCGTTATTTCGTAACGGCTCCTAAGCTTTCCCGGTTACTTCTCCGAAAAGGCTGATATCAATTCCATGTTTTAAGGTGATTTTTTTCCACATTTTCCCCGGAGCAGTGGCGAATATGTCATCATAATCGGCGGGCAGAGTCAACCAGCCATCCTGGGACAGCTCATATTCAAGCTGACCTGGCCCCCAGCCTGAATAGCCGAGGAAAAAACGATAATCCCGCGGCCCTCTGTTGCAGGCGATATCCTGCAGAATCTGAGAGTCCCTAGACATGCGCACCTCATCGTTGATCTCGAGATACTGCCGTGCCGGATAATCACTGGAATGAAGAATAAAAACTGCTTCAATCTCGACGGGACCTCCCAGGAATATGGAGGGGAGCTTCATATCCGGAACCGGGATATTCATGCTTTCATAAAGCGCAGCCAGCGATACATCCTCAACCGGCTGATTTAACACCACGCCCATGGCGCCCTCTCCGGGTTCATGGGAGCACATATAGATAACTTTACGGGCAAAACGCGGATCAGGCATCTGGGGAGTGGCAATAAGAAAATATCCTGTCAGGCTGTTTATCGTCAGTTCCATAAAAAACCATTGGCAAAAGGATAATGCAGAAAGGCATTATTTTATAAAATCATGCACCGCAACTTATCAAAGTAAAAAAGTGTGTCAAGTCTGATGTTGCGAAAGAAAAATTAATAGAGATTGTTGGGGGAAATATGCTACAGTTTTTTTGTAAAAAAGGGTAATACTAAAAAGCTTATCCAAGCCATTTTCTTTGACGCTAAAAATGACCAGAAAATTTACATAACGTGACAAATTTAAAGGAATACCATGACCCATGATATAACACACGAACTCAACAAAGTCATTGCCTCGGATCACCATGATCCCTTTCTGGTGCTTGGCGTTCATGTTCTGGAACATGATCCGAACTCCGCCGTCATCCGCACCTTTCTGCCGCTGGCAGAATCTGTGCGGCTGGTTCTGGAGGGGGGAAAGCGGGATATGTACAAGATGCGGGAGGAGGGGCTGTTTGAAATTGTCGTTCCCGACTATGTTGTTCCTTTTACGTATTCTTTTGAAGTAACATACTACAACAATAAGATCCGCACCCATATCGATCCCTATCAGTTTCTGCCGCAGCTTTCGGAATATGACCGCCACCTTTTTAATCATGGCACCCATTATAATCTCTATGAAAAAATGGGGGCTCACCCGGCGGTGATCAATGACATTGAGGGGACCCTCTTCCGCGTCTGGGCACCTGCCGCCCGCCGGGTCAGCATCGTCGGCAATTTCAACTATTGGGACGGCAGGGTTCACCAGATGAGGGTTCTCGGTTCCTCGGGCATATGGGAATTGTTTGTGCCCGGCATTTCCCCGGGTGAAATCTATAAGTATGAAATCCGGACACCCACCAATGACATCGTGGAAAAGTCGGATCCCTTCCAGTTTTTCGCCGAGGTGCGGCCTAAAAGTGCTTCAATTGTCTGGAATATCGAGGATTATGAATGGCAGGATCAGTCCTGGCGTGACAAAAGACGCGGCAGCAAATTGTATGACCGCCCTGTTTCGGTCTATGAGGTTCACCTGGGATCCTGGCAGCGTGATCCTGCCAATCCGGAGAGATTCCTTTCCTTCCGCGAACTTACCGGCAGCCTTGTCCCCTATGTGAAGAAGATGGGATTTACCCATATTGAACTCATGCCGGTCATGGAGCATCCCTTTGATGAATCATGGGGGTATCAGACCACCGGCTATTTTTCCGTTACCAGCAGATTCGGCACCCCGCAGGATTTCATGTATTTTGTCGACTGCTGCCACCAGAATGATATCGGCATCATCCTTGACTGGGTTCCATCCCACTTTCCCACGGATGGCCACAGTCTGGGCCGCTTTGACGGCACCGCCCTTTATGAACACGAAGATCCGCGGCAGGGATCCCACCCGGAATGGCGGACATTAATTTTTAACTATGCCCGCCGGGAAGTAAGTAATTTTCTCATTTCCAACGCCCTTTTCTGGTTTGACAAATTTCATATTGACGCTATCCGGGTGGATGCCGTGGCCTCCATGCTTTATTTGGATTACGGCAGACAAGACGGGAACTGGATTCCCAATCGGTACGGTGGCAAGGAAAATCTTGACGCCATAGAATTTATCAAGCATCTCAACACGATTGTGTATCAGCGTTTCCCGGATGCTGCCATGATTGCCGAAGAGTCGACAAGCTTCTATGGGGTTTCCAAAGCAACGGACCTGGGCGGCCTGGGATTCGGCTTCAAATGGAATATGGGCTGGATGAACGATATGCTCGATTATTTCAGCCGTGATCCCCTGTACCGCAAATTTCATCACAATAATCTCACGTTTTCGCTGCTCTACGCCTTTTCTGAAAATTTTATCCTGCCTTTGTCACACGATGAAGTGGTGCACGGCAAGAGATCACTTCTGTCAAAAATGCCGGGCGACCGCTGGCAGCAATTCGCCAACCTGCGGCTCCTCTTTTTCTTTTTATGGACCCATCCAGGGAAAAAGCTTCTCTTTATGGGCGGGGAATTCGGCCAGATTTCAGAATGGTACTGCAAGGTCAGTCTGGACTGGCATCTGGCCGAACAGGAGGCCCTCCATAACCAGTTGCAGTATTTTGTGAAAACACTCAACGAGCTGTACAGATCCGTTCCTGCCCTGTGGGAAGTGGACTTTTCCCATACCGGCTTCAAGTGGATGGACTTCAAGGATGTGGACCAGTCCATCATCGCTTTCGCCCGTTTCGGTAAAAATCCGGCCGATCATGTGGTCTGCCTGCTCAACATGACGCCGGAGGTGCACTATAATTACCGGATCGGGGTGCCGGAATTGACTGATTACAAGGAGATTTTCTGCTCCGACGACAGTTCATTCGGCGGCAGCAATGTGAGCAATCCTGATATCAAGGCTGCCATTGATGAACCATTCGGAGAGGCGAAGTATCATATCAAGGTGACCGTGCCACCGCTGGCAGGGATCATTTACCGGCCAGCAGGAAAATAGAGGAGCAAGCCATGTCCCATTCAATGCAGCCCCCGGGCGATAAAATGAAAAAGGTGCTCAGCTGGGTAGGTGAGATACTGACGGAGCATCCGGAAAAAAAACGGTCTGAGGTTTTCAGAGAGGCTCAGGTGCGTTTCGACCTCTCGCCCCTGGAATGCGAGTTTTTAGACAGTCATTTTACCAAAGAGGACAGTGCTAAAGGACGATCATAATTTCCATCCCCAGAAATGCAGGAATTCCGGAAAGTTGCGCATGTCGGACGCGCTCCGGCACCAGGGTCTGAGGCTGGTGTAAAATATCGTTTCTGAGGTGAGGGGATCTCCGTATTCCTTGTCGCAACCGACGTTCAGGTCGAGCGCCCACCAGCTTATCAGCAGCATCTCCCATGGTTTATAGGAGCCCTTCACCAAGCCGTTGCGCCACCCTTCCCTCTCAAAAAAGGAGGTGGCGCTGCCGTCTTCCAGGGGGATTGCCTTTAATCCCCCCATGGGTTCCAGGCGGATGGGCAGAGGCGCAAAATCCCGCAGGACCTCTCCCTCTTCCAGAAGCTGCAGGTTCATCACCCGGTGGGAGCCATCCCGCAGAAAGACCAGCAATCTCTTTTTTCCGCAGGAATCGCCGGGGTAATCAATCAGCGCCGGCAGACTTTCCCCCCAGAGCTCTTGCCTTGTTGGCTGCCATCCCTCCGGATATGCCCGGCCAGACAGGTAAGAGGTGGGAGTTATCGCACAATAGCAGCCGCAGGTGTGGACTGTCGTCACCAAAAGTGGCTGTTTCTTGCCGTCCAGGGTGAGGATGACAAGCAGACCGGGGTTATTTCCGGCCGTCACATGAAAGGGGATGAGATTAAAAGGAACCTTCGCAAAATGGATTCGATAGATCAGGTTGGTATAGCTGCCTGCCGCCGTTGAAAAGGTGCGCTGTTCGGCAAAGATCACCGCCTCCGCCGGAGCGATGAAAATTTCCTCAGAATTGGCCTCCTGTTTGGCAAAACGGGCGGCGGGCCGACCGATGCGGTTGTGGTTTTCCTTATATGTCTGCAGGACGAACAAGGGGGCAAACCGGGCCAGCAGATTTTCTTCCTCCGCAGGAAAGTACACCTTGGCAGGAACATCGGCTTTGGTGCCGGACAGGGTCACACAGGAGGCAAACCACAGGGGTGAAAAAAGAACCAGCAGCCAGAGTAGATATTTTTTTTGAAAAGAAGTGAGCAGCACCCTCATTTCCCCCTATTGCTCCTCTTTTTTCCCCGGCATCGGCATCTTCAGATAGCGGATCCCTTCCTTATCAAGCATTTTTTCCTCTGCCGGGGTCGCCACGCCTCTGATATTTTTTGCTTCTTCCACCCCGTAGTGGATTTTCAGGGCCTTCCGGGTAAAGTCGCTTCCCACATCCTCGAAATTTTTTTCGACAAACTCCTGCAGTGTCCGCATGCTCTGCACCACTGAATCGGCAAGGCGGGCCGGGTCCATTTCGGCAGACGGCTGTCTGTCGGCCAATGTTCCGCAAGCCTTTTTCTGAAAGGCGACAGGCGATAAGACCTTGCGGAGACATCGTCTGTCTCCGCATTGGGGGCAGGTGAGCAGCCCTTCCCTCTGCTGGCTGGCAAATTCTTCATGATCCTTGAACCAGCCCTCAAAGAGAAAACCGCATTCGCAGGCAAGATCAAAAACAATCATGAGTTCAACCAATCAGTATATCCGCCGGCAAGGGCGGGCCAGGAAAACCGCTCGGTCAGCTGCCGGCTGGCGCCATTATCAAGTCTTTCCTTCTGTAATCCCTCGGTTAATCGGGACAATAACTCCTCATCATGATAAAGATAATCCCGGGGGAATAGTTCCGGATAGGAGAGTCTGTCCGGCAACAGTGGCCTGCAACCGGCACGTACCGCCTCGATAACCGCCATGCCGTAGAACTCATGATTTGATGTTGATACGACAAGGGTGCCCTGGCGCAGCCATTGATAATATTTTCCCCGGTCAGCCACATAGCCTACATGCAGCAGCCGGTGGCCAAGGCGCTTTCGTGTCTTATCAAAAATTTCAGGGTACTGTTCAAAAGACTGGCCGAGAATCACCAGCCGGTAATCCACCTGCAGATCATCGAGCTGAAAGAGGGTGCGGAAAAAGAGTTCCGGATTCTTGTCATATTCCCAGCGGTGATTCCAGATGATAACCGGGGACCCTTCTTCAGCCGGGCTTGCGGGCGGCAGCTCGTCAAGCTGCGAAAAATCCAGGGCCGGATGCAGCACCACGGATTTCTTCCGCAGTTCCCCGGCCAAGTTCAGTTTCATGTCCGGAATCTTTTTTTCCATTTCAATACATCCCTTGAAAAAAGATTCCATATTGTACAGGGAATTGAAAGCCACCCGGTCCGAGCAGCAGGCGCTGGTGAAATTGGTCACGGCAAAGTGCTGATCACGTTCGTGTTCAACCTGAACGGGATAGGCAAACTGGTTTTCATGAAAATAGGTAAAAACCGGCACCTCCCGCAACCAGGCAGGCCCCATCCCGCGCAGGGCCGCCACATCGACAAAGGTTGAGCAGAGGACGGCATCGCAATTTCGTGTGGCCGGCAGCTGAGCAGCAAAATACGGCGCGGAAAAGCGCATCCGCCACTTCCACTTTCTCGCCGGCAGGGTGATCAGGTGAAAGGAAAAGGGCAGATGTTTCTGCAGCCCGGCCAGAAAGCTCTGGTGTGACCCGCCGCAATACGGTTCAAGAACAAGAATGTTCTC
>JALNXE010000054.1 GCA_023230525.1 Desulfobulbaceae bacterium | reverse complement strand
GGACAATATCAACGGCGGCACCCGCTATCTGCGAAAAATGCTCAACATCTTTGACGATGATCTGCATCTCGCTCTGGCGGCATATAATGCCGGCCCTGAAGTGGTAAAAAGCATCGGCCGCATTCCGGACATTCCGGAGACCATTGAATATGTCGAAAGAGTTCTGCGCCATTACCGGCGCTATCAGGTCGCTTCTTCCTCTGGAACGGGAGGATGAGGCGGCGCCTTCAGGTGTTGAAACTTTGAGTCAGTACACCCATGTTCCGAATATTCTGACCGGCTACCGGTTTGTTGCCGCGCCGCTCCTGCTCCTCTGTCTTTACCCCGGTGCCGAGACCTGGGTCAGCCTGCTGGGTTTTGGCCTGTATCTGTCCGCCGCGCTGACCGATCTGGCTGACGGCTATATCGCCAGGAAATACAAGGTGGAGTCGGTACTGGGCAAACTGATGGACCCGCTGGCTGACAAGGTGCTGGTGGCCGCAGCCCTGGTCATGCTGATTCCTCTGGGCAGAATGCCCGCCTGGGTGGCTTTCCTGATTCTTTCCAGGGAACTGGTGGTAACCGGCCTGCGGGGGGTCGCCGCATCCTCCGGGCTGGTCATTGCCGCCAGCCGGCTGGGAAAATGGAAAAGCGTGGTCCAGCTCATCGCCCTGGGCACCCTCATGTTCCCCCTGGGGGTTTTGCCCATTCCCTATCTGCACCAGATCGGTCTGGTGATCCTCTACATTGCCCTCCTGCTGACCATCTGGTCCGGCATCGACTACTTCTATCGTTTTCAGCGGGTTTATCTCAACCCCTGAGCCGTCCCCCCGCAGGGGTACCTGCAAGAGGTGCTCCTATCCCATCTCCCGTGCCCAACCCTTCTGTCATCCGCTTTTCCTATATCCGGGTATCTTCAAATCAAAATTTCCAATTTGACTTATAGCTAAATATCTATATTTTGAAGGCTACGCCTGCGAGCGATATTTATTACTGAAAAGTCAGAGACATGAAATAGTAAGGCGAAGATCAACAGGAAGCCTGATGGCTTGGGGGGAGTGGAACATGGCGGATTTTGAGGTGAAGGCATATCCGGAAATGTGGCAGGAGCTGGGCATGGATGTGGCAAGGTTTGACAAGGCGCGCCTGATGCTGGGCAGCGCCTATGCCTCCATCTATCTTTCCCAGCCCAACCGGCCGGCCCGGATGGATTATTTTGACAACATGGTGGCGGAGATCCATGGCGGCCGGGTGCAGGAGCTGGTGGCGGCCAAGAAAGAGGGCCGGCCGGTGGTGGGCACCTTCTGCGTCTATATCCCGGAGGAGGTGGTGGTGGCTGCCGGCGGTATCTGCGTGGGATTGTGCGGCGGCTCCCAGGGCTCCATCCCGGACGCGGAAAAGATTCTGCCCCGCAATATCTGTCCCATGGTCAAATCAGCCTATGGCTTCAAGGCCGGGAAGATCTGCCCCTATTTCCAGGTGGTTGATTTCGTCTACGGCGAAACCACCTGTGATGCCAAGAAAAAGACCTGGGAGATACTGGACCGGCTCGTTCCCACCTATGTCATGGAGATCCCGCAGATGAAAAACAAGCGGGACAAGGAACTGTGGCTGGATGAGGTGAGGGAGTTCAAGCGCAAGGTTGAGGTGGTTTCCGGCAAAAAGATATCCGCCGATGATCTGGCCGCAGCCATCAAGGTCATCAACGATAAACGCCGGGCCCTGCAGCGGCTTGCCCGGCTGCGGGCCAGCAATCCGGCCCCCATCAGCGGCAAGGATGCCCTGCTCATTGAGCAGATCGCCTTTTACGATGAGCCGGTGCGTTTTAGCGGGAAATTAAATGCCCTGTGCGACGAGTTGGAGGAGAGGGTCAAAAAAGGCGAAGGCGTCATGCCGGCGGATGCCCCCCGGGTGATGGTGGCCGGGGTGCCCATGGCCCTGCCCAACTGGAAGGTGCATAATCTGGTGGAGACCGCCGGCGCGGTCATCGTGGGTGAGGAGAGCTGTATCGGCAGCCGCTATTTCAAGGATCTCATTGACGAGAACGTAAGCGATGTGGACGGCATGCTCGATGTGCTGACCGACCGCTACATGCAGATCGACTGCTCCTGCTTTACCCCCAATGATGAGCGCATCGGCCAGGTGATCAAGGAGTACCGGGCAAGCACGGCCCAGGGAATTCTGCATTATTCCCTGCAGTTCTGCCACACTTACAATGTGGAGGAGATCAGGATCAAAGAGGCCTGCCAGCGGGAAGGCATCCCCTATCTCGCCATTGAGTCCGATTATTCTCCCGAGGACGTGGGGCAGCTGCAGACCAGAATCGAGGCCTTTCTGGAGCAGATCAGGGGATAATGATGTTTGTCGGCGTGGATCTCGGCTCGCGGACCGTCAAAATTGCCGCCCTGCAGGATGGCAGGCTGATCAGTCACCAGATCAGGGAGAGCGGTTTCGACCCGCACCGGCAGTCCCTGGAGATGATGGCCGGCCTTGCGCCGGTCAGGGTGGTGGCCACCGGCTACGGCGGTCACCTGGCCCAGAAGCATTTTGCCCATGAGGTGATTACCGAGATCAAGGCCCATGCCCTGGGAGCCAGATATTATTTCCCGGATTGCCGCACCATTGTCGATATCGGCGGCCAGGATTCCAAGGTGATCGCACTCGATGAGGCGGGCCGGGTCAGCAACTTTCAGATGAATGACAAGTGCGCAGCGGGAACCGGCCGGTTTCTGGAAATCATGGCCGCCACCCTGGGCTACAGCCTGGCTGAGTTCGGCCCCGCTGCCCTGGAGTCCGGGCAGGACGTGGCCATCAACTCCATGTGCACGGTTTTTGCCGAGTCCGAGGTGATTTCCATGAAGAACCGCGGGGTGCCGCCCAAGGATATTGCCATGGGGGTGCATCTCTCGGTGGTCAGCAGGCTGCTCGGCATGTTGAACCGGGTGGGCTATGGCGACTGCCTGGTCTTTTCCGGCGGCGTGGCCCGTAATCCCTGCATCGTGAAATTGCTGCAGGAGCGGCTGGACGGGGTCATGGTGCTGTCTCCCGAGCTGCCGGACATCGTCGGCGCCCTGGGGGCGGCCATCCAGGCGGGTCTGGTATGACCGCCCTATTGCCGGGGGTATTCATTTCTTCCCGGGCCTATCTGCTGGTCCGCAGTCTGCTCGGCCTGCTCTTCCTCTATGCCGGTATCCTGAAACTGGGCGACCTGCAGAATTTTGCCACGGTAATTAACGACTTCGGCCTGCTGCCGGAAACCCTGGTCTGGCCGGTGGCCGTCATGCTGCCTTTGGCGGAACTGCTGGCCGCCCTGGGGCTGCTGCTTGACATGCGGGGCGCGCTGGCTGCGCTGGTTATCCTGCTGCTGCTGTTTATTGCGGTGCTCGCTTACGGCATCCTGCTCGGGCTGGACATTGATTGCGGCTGTTTCGGCCCGGAAGATCCAGAGGCGCAGGTCTATGGCAGCCTGCACAGCTCGCTCGCGCGGGATGTGGCCATGATGACGGGAGCGGTCTATCTCTATTGGTGGCGTCATACCCAGTTAACGAAACAGTCCCGGCAGGGGCTGTTTATCAGAAAAAAATGAAAATGAGGAGAAAGAAATGAGAAAGAGTAAGATCTGTATGGCGCTGGCGCTGGTGGTCATGCTGCTGGCCTTTTCAACGCAGGCCTTTGCCTTTGGCAAGAACAAATTCGAGCAGGAAGTGGAGACGGAAACCGGGGCAATCAAGCTGGTGCGGGAGGTGCAGCGCGGCGGCTATGATGTTATCTCCACGGAAGAATTGAAAAAAATGATCGATAGCGGCAAGGACATGGTCATTGTTGATACCATGCCCTATGAAGACAGTTATAAAAAGGAACATATCCCCGGCGCCAAACAGTTCCTCTTTCCCATCCCGGATATGAAGGAATGGGACACCAAGGAGACGGACGGCAAGACCAAGGCCGATTATGAAGCACTGCTCGGCCCGGATAAGGACAAGACCATCGTGGTCTACTGCGGCTTTGTCAAGTGCACCCGCAGCCACAACGGGGCCGAGTGGGCCAGGAAGCTCGGCTACAGGAATGTGCTGCGCTATCCCGGCGGCATCTTTGCCTGGAAAGGCGCCGGATACCCGGCGGAAAGCGTAAAATAATGGTGGCGCCGCAGGGGCGGTTCATGAACCGGGGCTGTAAGGGCACCCCTTGTGGTTGCCCTATACCCGGGGGCGGTTCGCGCAACATAAAGGGCGCTGTGCAGGGGCGGTTCGTGAACCGCCCTGGGAGAAGTGAGGAGCCATGGAATTATCGCTTTATCGAACACCTCTTTTTGAGAAACAGCTGAAGGCCCTGGGCAAGACTGACAGGAAGGGAGCCCAGGCCGCGGAGCGGGCCGCGGAGATCATCCGGCAGCTGGCCGTGGATGGCTGGCAGTGTGTGGCCATGATGAACAAACGCACCAAGCGCGGGGAGTTGCGGGTCAGAAAGTGTCTGAAATACGACCTGGGCAGCGGCTACCGGCTGATCAGTCTGAAAAGGGACAGTGAGCTGTTTCTGCTCTATGTGGGCACCCATGACGAGTGCGACCGCTGGCTCAACAAGAAGCGGGGCAGCAAGCTGCAGGTGGAGCCCGAGGGTTTTATCTTTGTGGCGGAAAACGTTGAAACCCCGTCCGGCCAGGTAGCCGATACTCTGGAAGAGGAGGCGGTTGCTCAGGATGAGTATGAGGAGCAGCTGTTTGCCAAATTGAGTGATCCGGTGCTGCGCCAGGTTTTCCGGGGCATCTGCGAAAGATGATGTAGCCGCTTGCCCGGCAGAAGTTTGCTGCCTGCCATGTTTCTTTCAGTTGATCACCTCCTGTGGCGGTGAGCGGGGGATTTTTCCGTCCCCGGCTTTTCGTACCTGCTCCCCCGGCAAAAATACTTGAAAATTAACAGGAAGTAGTATATTTAAGGTCATTGTCGAGTCGCATCTTTGTTGCTCTTCGATAAAAGTTGTAGTTTCAGCCTGCAGCGCCCGCAAAAATAAAAAAAAGCCGGAGTGGTGAAACTGGTAGACGCACGGGACTCAAAATCCCGCGACCGCAAGGTCATGTCGGTTCGATCCCGACCTCCGGCACCAATAAAATAAAGGGGTTACAGCGCGATTGCTGTAACCCCTTTTTCTTTGTTTTTTTGGTCTGTGTAATTCCTGTGTAACTGTGTCAGAAAAAGTGCTTCCGCTTTTGCCTGTTCATCCAGCGGCTTTGTAACGTTTTTCCAACACATCCATAGCCGCTTGAATATGCTCTCCGTTCTGGTGGCTATAGCGCGCCACCATTTGCAGGGTTTTGTGGCCGGAAATTCTTTGGGGCTTCTGTTATGCGCGATATTTCTTGAGAATTATATACCTCCCTGTTACATAAACTGAATATCTCTTCAATAAGTAATTTGCTCAATGTGCAAGACAATACCAGCTTATTGCCGCCCGTTTTCTCTGTGGATTCACCAAGGACATAACACGAATGATAGACTTTAAGGAAAAGGCCAATTTGATCTGGAAAGTCGCCGACCTGCTACGCGGTGACTACAGGCAGTCGGATTACGGCAAGGTGATTCTGCCGATGACTGTTTTACGGCGGTTGGATTGCGTGCTGGCCCAGACCAAGCAAAAGGTGCTGGATTACCTGCCCAAGATTGAAAAACTCTCGGACAGTGCCAAAGATGTCACCCTCAACAAGGTGGCAAAACTCAACTTCCATAACCGTAGCCAGTACGATTTTGCCAAGCTCGTTGCCGATCCGGATAATATCGCCGCCAACCTGCGCAACTTCATCAACGGTTTTTCCGCCGGGGCGCGGGAGATACTGGAATATTTCAGTTTCGAGGCCCAGATAGAAAAGATGGATGATCCAAGAAATGATCTTCTTTTCCAAGTGGTTAAAGCCTTTGCTGAAATTGACCTTTCCGGGATGGAAACCATGCAGATGGGATACGTCTTTGAAGAGTTGATCCGCAAATTCGCCGAGCTTTCCAACGAGACCGCCGGGGAACATTTTACACCGCGTGAAGTAATTAAAATGATGGTCAATGTCCTGTTCATCACCGACCGCGATATGTTGACCAAGCCGGGCCTGGTCAAGACCATGTATGATCCGGCCTGCGGCACCGGCGGCATGTTGTCGGTGGCGGAAACCTACCTGAACGACCTTAATCCCAAGGCAAAGCTTGAGGTCTTCGGCCAAGAGATCAACCCGGAGTCATACGCCATCTGCAAGGCGGACATGCTCATCAAGGGTCAGAACCCGGCAAATATGAAGTTCGGCAACACCTTTACCGTGGATGGCCTGGAAGATGAGAAATTCGACTATATGCTCTCCAACCCTCCCTTTGGGGTGGACTGGAAAAAGGCGGAGAAGATCATCAAGGCTGAAAGCGAGAATAAAGGTTTCGCCGGACGTTTCGGCGCGGGTTTGCCCCGAATCAATGACGGCGCCTTTCTCTTTCTGCAGCACATGATTTCCAAGATGAAACCAGACGGCAGCCGCATCGGCATTGTTTTTAACGGTTCGCCCCTGTTCACCGGCCAGGCCGGAAGCGGTGAAAGCGAAATCCGCAAATGGATCATAGAAAACGATCTCCTGGAGGCCATTATCGCCCTGCCGGACCAGCTTTTTTACAATACCGGCATTTCAACCTATGTCTGGATACTCTCCAACCATAAAGCCTCAAAGCGCAAGGGCAAGATACAACTTATCAACGCCACCGGCGCAAAGGATGAAGAACTGGTCAAGGAAGGCAAATTCCCTTTCAACCGCTTCTGGCAGAAGATGCCCCGGAGTCTTGGCAACAAGCGCAAAGCCATTGCTGAAAATGGTAACGAAAAGGGTATTGGCCTTATCACCACCATCTATGGCGATTTTCAGGAAAACGAGTTTTGCAAGATATTCCCAAACGCCTATTTCGGTTACTGGCGGGTGACGGTTGAACGGCCCTTGAGAAATGACAAGGGCAAGATCGTCAAGGACCGGGAAGGCAACCTCAAGCCGGACAGTTCTTTGCGTGATTCTGAAAACATCCCCTTCCTGCGTAAGAACGAAAACGGGAAGTTGGCCCCGCAGACCATCCAGGAATATTTTGACCGCGAGGTCAAACCCCATGTGCCGGATGCCTGGATTGACGAGAGCAAAACCAAGACCGGATATGAGATCAACTTCACCAAGTATTTTTATGAGTTCAAGCCCCTGCGTGCGCTTGCCGACATCAAGGCGGACATCTTGAAGCTGGAAGAGGAAACCGTTGGGCTGGAGAAGAAGGTGTTGGCATGAACGAAGAAAAGGGCCTGCAAACAACTTCCCAGATTTTGATCTATCAAGCCGAGGACGGACAGACAAAAATCGAGGTCCAGCTTCAGGATGAGACCGTCTGGCTTTCCCAGAAGCACATGGCCGAACTGTTCCAGACCAGCAAACAGAATATCGGTCAGCATCTGAAAAATATCTTTGAGGAAGGCGAGTTGAATGAACATTCAGTTGTAAAGAAATTCTTTACAACTGCCGCCGACGGCAAGAAATACCAGACCTCTTTCTACAACCTGGACGCCATCATCTCGGTGGGTTACCGGATCAAATCCCATGTCGCCACCCGGTTCCGGCAATGGGCCACCCGCCACATCAAGGAGTTTATCATCAAGGGCTTTGTCCTAGACGATGAACGGCTGAAAAACCCGGACCTGCCCTTTGACTATTTTGATGAACTGCTCCGCCGCATTCAGGACATCCGCACCTCTGAAAAGCGGTTTTACCGGAAGATCACCGACATTTACGCCACCAGCGTGGACTACGATCCCACCCTTGAAATCAGCATCAACTTTTTCAAGACCGTCCAGAACAAGATGCATTGGGCCATAACCGGCCAGACCGCCGCCGAGATCATCTACCATCGGGCCGACCACACCAAGCCGAACATGGGCTTGATCACCAGGCGCGGCCCCAAGGTCCGCAAGCAGGATGTGGTTATTGCCAAAAATTACTTGCATGAAGAAGAACTCCTGGCCTTGAATAACCTAGTTGAACAGTACCTGGTCTTTGCCGAGGGTCAGGCCATGCGCCGCATTCCCATGCACATGGCCGACTGGATCGTCAAGCTGGATGGTTTCTTGACCCTGAACGACCGCAACATCCTGGAACATGCCGGGAAAATCTCCCACCAGATGGCCAAGGAACTGGCGGAAGGCGAGTATGACCGCTTTCACCGGAACCGCTTGCAGCTTGAAGCACAACAGGCCGATGAGGAAGATTTTGACCAGCTTGCCCGACAGCTTGAGGACAAGAGCAAGGAGCGCAAGCCATGAAGCCGTATCCGAATTATAAGGATTCCGGGGTGGAGTGGTTGGGCGAGGTGTCGGAAGGGTGGGATGTAGCACGAATAAGAAATATTTGTAGTATTTTTGGCCGAATTGGATTCAGAGGATATACCGTTGGGGACATTGTTCCTGAAGGGGAAGGGGCAATTTCATTAAGCCCATCAAACATTAACAACCAAAAAATATCGCTTGAACAATGTACTTTTATTTCTTGGGATAAATATTACGAATCGCCAGAGATTCAAGTATTCAATAATGATATTGTATTAGTGAAAACAGGATCAACGATTGGGAAAGTTGCAGTGGTCATTGCCGATCACCAGAGAATGACTATAAACCCCCAGCTAATTGTTTTAAAAAATATTAAAATTAATTCATTTTTTTTGTATTACGCGATTTCCTCAAGATATATTCAAGCATGTTTTGATGTTGAGACGGCGGGTGGAAGTACTCCGGCTATTTCCCAGGAAAAGATTTCAAATTTTAGGCTCGTTGCTCCACCTCTTCCCGAACAAACCGCCATTGCCAACTACCTTGACCGCAAGACGGCGGAGATTGACAGTCTGATTGCCAATAAAGAGCGGCTGATCGAGCTGTACGAAGAAGAAAAAGCAGCCGTTATCAACCAAGCCGTCACCAAGGGCCTTGACCCCGACGCCCCCATGAAACCTTCCGGCATCTACTGGCTGGGCGATATTCCAGAACACTGGGAGGTGAAACGGCTGAAGTATGCTCTCGATTTTCATGACAGCAGACGTATTCCTCTGAGTTCTGAGGTTAGAGGGAAAATGCTTGTCAAAGAATATGATTATTATGGGGCATCTGGGATAATTGACCAGGTTGAAGACTATATTTTTGACGGCGAATATATTCTCCTTGGCGAGGACGGAGCCAATTTGCTAACACGCAGCACAGGATTAGCCTTTAAAGCAGTTGGCAAATTTTGGGTCAATAACCATGCCCACATCTTGACTCCGAAAGAGGGGAATATAGATTATTTTGTGAATTTGCTAGAAAATATTGATTACACGATCTGGGTAAGCGGGTCAGCACAACCAAAATTGACAGCGGAAGCATTGGGTAATGTCAAAATCGTATTTCCTGACCCTGATGAACAAACCGCCATCGTCCGACACATTGAAACCCAATGCAGCCGCTTGGATGCCATCATCGACAAATTCAAAAAACAGATCGAACTCCTGAAAGAGTACCGCACCACCCTGATTTCCGAGGTGGTGACCGGCAAGATTGACGTGCGTGACGAGGTGGTGCAATGACCCTGTGCGCGGCCTGGATACGGCAGTTGAACAATGTGGAAGAGCTGGTCTTTGCCACAGACTCCGCCTTGACCGGCGGCGAGAAGTGGGACAACGGCATCAAGCTCTTTGAACTGCCACGCAAGGATTGTCTACTCTGCTTCACCGGCAGCACTGCCAGGGCCTATCCGCTTATCCTGAACCTTGTTTCAGCTATCAATTTCAATAGGCGGCTGGAATCGCCGGCCACCGGAATTGCCGAAATCCTCAACTATGTTTCCGAGCTTTTCACAACCCTGATAAAAACAATAGTCTCCGAGGTGCCGGGCGAGGACATCCACAGCCTGCGGAACGAGGCACGGTTTCTCTTCGGCGGCTGGTGCTGGCAGACCAACCGCTTCCGTATCTGGAAGCTTTACTACTCCAGGGAGGCGGAAGGCTTTCTGTTCGATGAACTGACCAATGACGACAGTAAGACCCGCTTTTATACCTTCATGGGCGAGGCCAAGGGAAGAGACATCGAAAAAGAGGCAAAGGACGGGTTTCATCAATACCTTTTGGAGGAAGATAAAGTAGACTCCAAGCTGGACATGGAACCGCTCAGAATCTTGCGCAATGTTGCCCAGGAAGCAGCGATCCGCGAGGTAGGCGGCAGCTTGCAGATTGCCAAGGTTTATAAATCGGGCCGTTCCGAGTTCTTTGGAATATTCTGGCCCTCAAGCACCGGTAAGCCATGTTTCCAGGGGCGTGAGTACAATAATTTCACCAGGCCGCCGGTCCGCTATTACAACCCGGACACTCTGGAGGTCTTTGAAATGGAACTGCCGGACAATCTTAATGCCATATCCGAAGAGATGTTCGGGGTGGATGCCGGATTCTTGCAGGACTGTTACCCGGAAGGAAAACTGAAACAAACCCTTTCCGATAATGACCGGTACAAAATCAAAACATTGCTGACGGATTACGCTTATACAAAATACTTGAAGGATTTACAGGAACAAGGACAGGCGGAAGAATGACAGACATTACTACGGAAAACGCATTTGAGTCCGCCATCGTCGCAAGTCTGACCCAGCACGGCGGCTATGAAGAAGGGCAGGCAGCGGACTACAGCCAGGAACTTGGCCTGTTCAAGGCCGAGGTGCTTGCCTTCCTGCATGCCACCCAGCCCATGGCTTGGGAGCGCATTACCGCTGTTCATGGCGATGATGCCGAAAACCGGGTGATCCAACGGCTGTTCAAGGAAATGGATTTGCGCGGATCGCTCGACGTATTGCGCAACGGCTTTACCGATTACGGCGTCAAGTTCCGTATGGCCTATTTCAAGCCGGAAACCGGCCTGAATCAAGAGGTCATCGCCCTGTATAATCAGAACAGGTTGAAGGTTTACCGCCAGGTCTATTACAGCCAGAAAAACAAAAACTCCGTTGACTTGGTGCTGGCCGTCAATGGCCTGCCGGTGGCAACCATGGAACTGAAGAACCAGTTCACCGGCCAGGATGCCAAGAAAGCTAAAAGGCAATACGCCATCACACGAGACAACCGGGAATTGCTTTTCATCTTTAAGAAAAGGGCCTTGGTCCATTTTGCCGTTGACCCTGATACCGTTTATATGGCCACCAAGTTGGACGGCAACAAAACCTACTGGTTGCCGTTTAACCAGGGCCACAACAACGGCCAGGGCAACCCACCCAATCCCAATGGCTACAAGACAAGCTATCTCTGGGAGGAGATTCTGACCAGGGATAGCTTGCTTGAGATCATCCAGCGGTTTATCCACTTGCAGATTGACGAGATCGAATTTGAAGGTCGGACCTTGAAGAAGGAAAAGATGATCTTTCCGCGCTTTCACCAATTGGACGCGGTGCGCAAAATTACTGTTGATGCCCGAGAAGCAGGGGCAGGGAAAAATTACCTAATCCAGCATTCGGCGGGTTCGGGCAAGAGCAATTCAATCGCCTGGCTCTCCTACCGGCTGGCAAGCCTTCATAATGCAGCAGACGAGCGCATTTTTGACAGCGTGATCATTGTCACCGACCGAAAAGTTCTTGACCAGCAGTTACAGAATACGATCTATCAGTTCGAGCATAAGACCGGCGTGGTCCAGAAGATCGACAAGGACAGCAGCCAGCTTGCCGCCGCCCTGGATAGCTGCGCCCATATCATCATTACCACCTTGCAGAAGTTCCCCTTTGTGGTGGACAAGGTGGGAGAGATGCGGGACCGCAAATATGCCGTGATTATTGATGAGGCGCACAGTTCTCAGGGCGGCGAGGCCAGCAAGAAACTGAAAGAGGTGCTGGCGGCAAAATCCCTTGACGAGGCGGAGAAAGAGGATTTCACCGATTATGACGCTGAAGATGAAATCCGGGAAATGGTGGAAAAATCCTGTGCGGCGCGGGGCCAGCAGAAGAATATTTCTTTTTTCGCCTTTACCGCCACCCCCAAATATAAAACCCAGGCCGTATTCGGGCAGGAAGGCGCGGACGGCAAGCCCCGGCCTTTTCATTTGTATTCCATGCGTCAGGCCATTGAAGAGGGCTTTATCCTGGATGTGCTGGCGAACTACACCACCTATGAGTTGTATTTCAAACTCTCCAAGGCCATTGAAGACGATCCGCAATTGAATAAGAAGAAGGCGGCCCAGGCCATAGGCCGTTTTGTCTCTCTGCACCCTCATAACCTCGCCCAGAAGACGGAAGTGATCATTGAGCATTTCCGGCAGGTGGTCGCCAAAAAGATCGGCGGCAGGGCCAAGGCCATGGTGGTGACCGGCTCGCGTCTGCATGCCAAAAGATATTATGATGAATTCAAACGCTATATCAAGGCCAAGGGCTACACGGAGATTAAAATCCTGGTTGCCTTTTCCGGGAAGGTCATTGATGATGACTGGCCGGATGGCGTCACCGAACCGCAGTTGACCGGCTTTGGTGAAAAAGAGCTGCCCAGCAAGTTTAACCAGGAGGAATATAAAATTCTGATCTGCGCGGACAAGTTCCAGACCGGCTTTGACCAGCCCTTGCTGCATACCATGTATGTAGACAAGAAGCTTTCCGGGGTCAAGGCGGTGCAGACCCTTTCCCGCCTGAACCGGACATGCCCCGGCAAAGAAGATACTTTTGTCATAGATTTTGCCAATGACCGGGAAACGATCTTCGATTCCTTCCAGCCTTACTATGAAATAACCAGGGTCAAGGAAGAACCGGCACCGAACCATCTTTATGACCTGAAAGCCAAGCTGGATGAAAAACAGGTTTACTGGCAATCTGAGATCGGGGCATTTGCCAGAATCTATTTCAGGCCCAACAGCAAAATGACCGCCAAGGCCCAAGGTGAATTGAATGCCTTCATTGACCCAGCCGTTGATCGATATAACGATATTGAAACCCTGGAGGAAAGGGACGAGTTCAAGAAGGGCCTGCGTACCTGGACAAACCTTTATTCCTTCCTGGCCCAGGTAATGCCCTTTCATGAGCCGAATTTTGAAAAGTTCTTCGCCTATGCCAAGTTATTGCAGACCAAACTTCCCAAGCCCGATATATCGGAAAGAGTGCAAGTAACCGATGAAGTTGCCCTGGAATACTACCGCCTGCAAAAGATCAAGGAAGGTTCCATTGAACTTGCGGCAGGCGAGGACGGCGAACTGGACGGGTTGAGCGAAGCGGGAATAAAACGGGAGAAGGAAGAAAAGGCCGCCTTATCGGAAATCATTGATGTCCTGAATGAACGGTTCGGGACGGAATTTGAGGAAGCAGACAAATTGTTCTTTGACCAAATTGAAACCGAATTGATGCAGGATGAAACCTTGCAAACTCAGGCCAGAGCCAACAAGATTGACACTTTCAAATATGCCTTTGAAGAGCTATTCCTGAGCAAGTTGATTGACCGGATGGACCAGAACCAGGAAATCTTTGAAAAGATTCTGGAGGACAAGGCATTCGGCTCCCTGGTCCGTGAATGGATGATGAAGAAGGTTTATGGTCGGTTGAATGAGAAGGTGGAGTAAGGCGCAGGGTCAAAGTGTCCGCTTCGGTCGAATCAAGCAACTCTTTTCTTGAAATGTTCTTGAATTCGTTATAAAAAAGTTTAAACCCCTCATTAAATTGCAAACGAGAAAAATTTCTTTCATGACCGACAGCAGCCTGAATACAAAGGGTAAACTGGCCGATGTCTTCGCCAAGATCAACATGAGCGAACTTCCCGCCATGTCTGCCCATGTGCAGGAGCTGCTCACCCTGACCAGCAGCAAAAAAAGCGCGAATTATGATGATCTGGCCAAGATCATCCTCAAGGATTTCTCCCTCACCCATAAGGTTCTGCAGTTTGCCAATTCCGCCTATTATGCCCTGGCCCAGAAGGTTTCCACGGTTTCCATGGCGGTTGCGGTGCTGGGCTTTGATGCGGTGCGGGACCTGGCCCTCGGTATCGTTCTTTTTGATGATTTTATTCAGGCCGGGGTTAATACCGATGAGATCAGCGAACTGCTCGGCCGGTCATTTCTTGCCGCCCTGCTGGCCCGCAGCATAGCGGAATCCCGTTATTTGAGGGTGCTGCCGGAGGAGGCCTTTATCTGCGGTCTCATGCGCAATCTCGGTAAAATCATTGCCTGCATCTATCTGCCGGTTATTTACAGCTCCATTAAAAATGCAACGGCAAAGGGGGTTTCGGAAGACGAGGCAGCCATGTCTCTGCTCGATGGACTGACCTATGCCGGGGTCGGCAGAGAGGTTGCTATTTTCTGGAATATGACGGAAAGTGTGATAAGATGTATGGAACCGGACCCTGCAGCGCCGGAACAAGACTATGATGTGGGAAAATACCTGCATTGCATTGTCGATTTCAGTAATCGCTATGTTGACTGCCTGTGGTTTCAGCAGAATATTGCGCCATTGATGGGAAAATTCGGCTATCCCCTGTCCCTGGATGAGGAAGAGGCAGTTGAGATGCTGATTGTCGCAACTCAGGCCTCGGAGGCAATTTTTGATTCGATCCGGCCGGGGATCCTCAAATTTGATTTCCGCAAAAGACTTGAGGAGATTCAGGCCAGGAGCGCCCTGGAGGCAGCTGTTGCCCCCGGCAAAAGCGTTGATGATTTCTGGCAGGAAATAAACGAGATGGTAAAGGGGGCTTTCCGGCTTAATGATCTGTTCCCCCTGCTGCTGGATGCGCTCTATGCCGGTATAGGTGTTGACCGGGCTGTTTTTGCCATGCTGCAGGCGCGGGGCGAGAGTAAGGTGCTGATCGGCCAGCTGGGGCGCGGCGATATTGCTCCGGACCAGCTCAAGAAGTTCCGGGTGGCGTTTTCCCGATCAACGCCGAATCTGGTACAGAAATCTTTGACCATGTGTAAGGATATTGCCCTTGCCCCGGATAAAGTTGATGCCCTGCCTGATGAACTACGGGTCCTTGCTGAGCAGCGCACGGTATATCTCTTCCCCATCTGCTTGAAGGGAAAGGGGATTGCTTTGCTTTATCTGGACAGAAGCCGGGAAAAGCCCCGGCTTGCTAACGACCAGGTGAAAAATGTCAGAAAGTTTCGCGATTTTGCCCAGCAGGTAATTGAGATGAAAAGCAAAAAAGAATAGGCCATGAAATGATAATGCATATTGGATGGACAACGATTGCTACCCTTGAAGAAGCGGAAAAGCTGGCCAGCGAGGCGGTAAACGAACGGCTGGCGGCCTGTGCCCAGATCGATGGGCCGATCCGGTCCTATTACCTGTGGCAGGATAATCTGGAGCGCGACGAAGAATACCGCATCACCTTTAAGTTTTTGGCCAAGAATGCCGGCAAATTCGAAATATGGCTCAAGGAAAAGCATCCCTATGAGCTGCCGCAATGGATCACGGTTGAGGCGGAGCATGTTATGTCCGAGTATCTGCAGTGGGCCAAGGGCAACATGCAGTCTGATCATAAGCGGGCCATCGAACTTTCCCGGCAGGGTTCGGAATTTTTGAAGAAAAGGAACTGGAAGGAGGCGGAAAACGCCTTTTTGGAAGCCTTGGGCATTGACAATGAGAACTCGTACGTGCTGGTGGGCTTGGGCGACCTGCATCGGGAAACAGGGAAATATCACAAGGCCATCGGTTTTTATGAAAAGACCCTGGAAATCGATCCCCTGAATATGTTTGCCCTGCGCGGGGTGGGAGATGCCTATCGGGGACTGGGCCAGGCAGGCAAGGCCATTTCCTTCTGGCAGCGTTATCTGCAGCAGAACCATGATGATATCCATGTGCTGACCCGGCTGGCGGATTCTTACGTGAAAATCGGTAATTTTTCCGAATCCGAAGCCCTTTATCTCAAGGCCCTGTCTTTGGACGGCACCGATAAATATGCCCTGCGCGGTATCGGCAATCTTTATTACAAGCTGGCGGATCACGATAAGGCCCTGTCCTATTTTGAGAAGTTCATCGAACTTGATGATACTTACATCGCCGTGCTCACCATGGCCGGCAACATCTACCGCCGCCGCAAGCAGTATGAGAAGGCGGCGTACTTCTATGAAAAGGCCCTGAAGCAGGAACCTTGGAATATCTTTGCCCTGTACGGCATGGGCGATTCCCAGCGGGGGTTGCAGAATTACGAAAACTCAGTTGGTTACTGGCTGAAGATTCTTGAAAAGGAACCGCATAACCAGAATCTCCATTCCCGGGTTGGTGATGCGATGGTTCTGCTGGGCCGGCTGGATGATGCGCTTGAGCATTACCGGCAGAGCATGAATATCGGCTATGACCAGTTCGCCCTGCTCGGCATGGCAAAGGCCTACCGGTTTAAAAATGATTTTGCCGAGGCGGAGAAATGCTGCCTGCAGCTCGTGGAAAAAAGTGCCGACGAGCCGAGGGTGCTGCAGGAACTGCTGGCTCTCTATGAGGAGATGGGCGACAAGCAGAAGGCCGAGGAAGTGCGGGCAAGGTTATGAGAGGGGCAGGGTAGGTATCCTGCTTGCCGATGCCAGGCCGGACAAGCGGCTCTGGTAATCAACAATGACCGCGCCGCTGGGAAATGCGTTATTGCCGGCATTTCCTCAGTGGCGCAGGTTCCGCTGGTTTTTTTACAGACTGTCCGTGAGTTTCAGAATGATAAGTGCCCCCAGGTAGGAAAAAGTGAGGAGGGCAATCCAGCTTATTATGAGTATGACGGGCATCGTTATTCTCCTTTATGTCTAAAAAAGGGATCATTTTTTATATGATCCCTGCCATGATTATTAATACATTTCCTCGGCATTTTCGCTTTTCAGCTCGGCAATGGTGAGCCGTTTGCTGTCCATCTGTCTCCAGACATAGGCTATATAAGCAAGAACAAAGGGTACGGACAGGGCCACATAGGTCATGGCCGTCAGGGTGTAATGGCTGCTCGAGGCATTGTAGATGGTCAGACTGCTCTGCAGATCATAGCTTGACGGGTAAAAGGCGGTGTTGTTGAAGCCGGCCAGGAAAAAGACGGCAAGCCCAACCAGGACGGTGCCGAGGCCGCCGAACCAGATGCCGTTGTTTTTACCCTTGAAACAGGTGATGTTCACAGCGTAAATGACAAACAGCAGACCAAGCAGCAGCAACCCCAAGGTGACGGGGTTGCCGATCAGGTTCTGCAGGTACTTGCCGCTCTGCAGGAAGATTTCCCCGGTTTCCGGGCTGCTGGCATAACCTTGCATGAACAGCAGATTGACCAGCACATACAGCAGAAAGGGCAGGGACCAGAGAAAGCTCTTCCAGGCCGATTTCCGGCAGCGGTCGGTGAGTGTTTTGTGGTCAATATTGTTGATCAGGTACATGGCGCCGAGCACCCTGGCGTTGAAAACCAGAAAAAGGCCGAGGGAGAGGTTGAAAAGATTTCTTGCCGCCTCAAGGCCCCGGTATGGGGTCTGCCAGGTGACCTGATTGTACTGGTTGAGCGAGAAGCTTGAACCGGTGAAAAAGGTGCCGACCGCCGCGCCGATGAGCAGAATGCCGACACTGCCGTTGACGAACAGAAAGGCCTCATAGGTGGTGGAACCGAGGAAATTATGCGGTTTTTTGCGGTACTCATAGCTGACGGCCTGAATGATGAAGGTGAAGAGGATCAGCATCCACACCCAGTAGGCGCCGCCGAAGCTGGTGGCGTAAAATTTGGGGAAAGCGGCAAAAAGGGCCCCGCCGAACAGCACCAGGGTGGTGAAGGTCAACTCCCATTTGCGCCCCAGCGAATTGATGATCAGGGCCTTTTCCTCATCGCTTCTGGGAACGGTGAACAGCAGCGTCTGTCCTCCCTGGACAAAGGTGAGAAAAATAAAGAGGGAACCAACCAGGGAGGCAATGATCCACCAGATATGCTGCAGGGTAGAATAATCAAGATTTCCGATCATTTCAGTTTTCCTCCGGTCCGATATTTATCTGTTTCGCCAGGATGCTTATTTCGGCAATCAACAAAAGGGTGAAGATGCCGAGAAAGAGAAAAAAGGTGGTCATCACCGTGCCGCTGGTAAGGTTTGAATTGGCCACTGTTACCGGCAGCAGTCCGTAGATGGCCCAGGGCTGGCGGCCCACTTCGGCAAGCACCCAGCCGGCCTGCTGGGAAACATAACCCAGCGGAATGCAGAGCATGCCAAGATAAAGCAGCCACTGCTGATAGGCCAGAGTGTCTCTGATCTGAAAATAGAGAATGAGGAGCAGCACCAGCGGGAAGATCGCCCCGGTGACCACCATGATGTGGAAGGCATAAAATGCGATGCCAACCGGCGGAACCGCTTCGGACGGGCTGTTCAGATAACCGTAGCCCATGTTCTCCTGGTAGTCGCCGAAGGCTTTCAGGGACGCATCGGCAATGGCCTGATCGCCGCTTTTGCGGGCTTCCTTGTAGGTCCGCAGCAGTTCAAGGGCTATTTTTCCCTTTTCAATCTTTTCCTGGGCCCCGATAATATGCTGTTGCCTGTTGCCGAACACCAGGTCATTGATGCCCGGAACAAAGGAACCGGGATCACGGTTGGCCAAAAGTGACAGCAGTCCGGGTATCTTGATTTCCATGGCAAAAGGCTGCTGGTTGTCTCCTGGTAATTTGGCGCTGTTGATAAGCCCTGCGGCAACGAGCGGCGCGCTGGTCTGGCCATCGTAAAGGCCTTCCATGGCCGCAAGTTTCATCGGCTGTTTCTGGGCAACGGTATAGGCGGCTTCGTCGCCGGTAAAGCCAACATAGGTCGCGGAAAGCAGTCCGAAGACCGAGGCCACGATAATGCTCCGTTTGGCCATGGTCTGATGCCGTTCCTGCAACAGGTACCAGCAGGAGATGCCGACCACGAAAAGGGAGCCCAGCAGAAAGCCGGAGCTGGTGGCATGGGTGAATTTGCTGATGGCCACCGGGGAGAAAAGCACCTCCCAGAAATTCTGCATTTCAAAGCGGGCGGTGTCCGGATTAAATAGCATGCCGGTGGGGAACTGCATCCAGCCGTTGGCGACCAGAATCCACAGGGCGGACAGGTTGGAGCCGACGGCGACCATCCAGGTGGAGAAGAGATGGAAGCCCTTGGAAACCCGGTTCCAGCCGAAAAACATCACGGCAAAAAAGGTGGCTTCCAGGAAAAAGGCAAAGATACCCTCAACCGCCAGGGGGGCGCCGAAGATATCGCCCACCATCCAGGAATAATTTGACCAGTTGGTGCCGAACTCAAATTCCATGATGATGCCGGTGGCTACGCCGATGGCAAAGTTGATGCCGAAAAGTGTCATCCAGAACTTGGTGAGCCGTTTCCATTCTTCATTTCCCGTGCGCACGTAGATGCTCTCGAAAAACGCCACCAGGAAGGACAGTCCCAGGGTGAGCGGGACAAAAATCCAATGGTACATAGCGGTAAGAGCAAACTGGGCGCGGGCCCAATTGACCTGAGTGAGATCGATTTGTTCAAGCATTATAACCTCCTCTTTTATTTGTCTTGCGGGAGCTGGGTGATGTTATTGAAAACATGGGCAGCCCTCTCCTCATCATTTGAAAAATTTGTCTGTAAATAATCGGGGAAAAAAAAGACCTTGAGAATGGCAAACATGATAAAAAGCTTGATGAAGATAATGGCCCATAATTTGCGGCCGGTCTTCATGGAGCGGAATCCGTCGACATAGAAATGTAGAATTCGAGTAAGCATATTGATAATAGTTATTAGTTATTGACTGAAACTATTAAAAATCAAACTGCTTGTCAAGTAGAATTCGCTATCTGAGCAAAAAAAGTCAAGAAAAAAAATAAGATAAAAAAATATGATGAGATAATCGGCTAGGATTAACGACTGCCGGATAAAAAAAATTCCCTGCTGAACAGGGGGAAAAGATCAACTTTCAACATTATATTCTTTGATCTTATATAAGAGGGCGGGCAGGCTGATTTCCAGCAGACCTGAGGCTTTGGTCTTGTTGCCTTTGGTTTCAGCCAGGGCCTTACTGATAAGCTGCCTTTCGAGTTTTTTGGTGTTGGTCTTGATGGAAAATTCGTCCCAGAAAAAAACATCGTCGCGCGCTGAGCTGCCGCTTTGCCGCAGGAGCTCCGGCGGCAGGATTTCGGTGGTCAGCACATCTTTTTCCGCCAGCACCATGCTTCTTTCCATCACATTTTCCAGTTCCCTGACGTTGCCTGGCCAGTCATAGTTGATCAGTCGCTGCAGGCAGTCCGGCTGGACCTCCTTGATTTCGAGTCCGAGGCGGATATTGTATTTCTGCACAAAATGCTCAACCAGCAAGGGGATATCTTCCCGGCGCTCCCGCAGGGGGGGGACCTCAATGGTCAGGACGTTGATCCGATAAAAGAGGTCTTCGCGGAAAAGGCCCTTGTTAACCATGTCGCCCAGGGTTCTGGCCGTGGCCGTGATGATGCGCACATCAACCTTAACGACTTTGCTGTCACCTAAAGGACGGATCTCGTCCTCCTGCAGGGCCCGCAGCAGTTTCACCTGCAGGGACAGGGGGAGATCTCCCATTTCATCGAGAAACATGGTGCCGCCGTCCGCCTCTTCAAAAAGGCCTTTTTTGACGCGATAGGCATCGGTAAAGGCCCCTTTGGTGTGTCCGAACAATTCGCTTTCCAGCAGGGTTTCCGGAATGCCGCCGCAGTTGACGTCAATCATGGGATTTTCGCGGCGTTTGCTATTGTAATGGATAGCCTTGGCAATGAGCTCCTTCCCTGTCCCGGATTCGCCGGTGATGAGGATGGAGGTCTTGAAATCGGCAATTTTTTTAATGGTATGAAAAATTGCCTGCATTTTGTGGCTGCGGGCGATTATATTCGAGAAGTTGTACGGGTGCAGGACTTCCATATGTTGTCAGTTGTTGTGTTACTCATTTAAAAGAAATTTAATGAGGCAGTTCCTGCCCGCATCATGGAGTCTTTCCGCGCAGGTTCTGTCTCCAGGCCAAAGGCCGCCTAATGCCAGCTTTTTGGTCTTTATAATAATAGACAATACCATAAGCTAGGCCGGGAGTAAAAGGGATCGTAAATAAAATTGAATCTGCGGTTCAAAAAAGAGATAAATGAGTGCCCCGGCGGCAAGAAAAGGACCATAGGAGATGACGGTTTGCCCGCCTTTTTTCTGCTGGATCATGGCCCAGACGCCTGCAACCGTGCCGAGCAGGGAGCTGCTGAAAATAACAAAAGGCAGGGACTGATAGCCAAGAAAGGCCCCGATCATGGCCAGCAGCTTGATATCCCCTCCTCCCATGCCCACCCGCTTGGTGAAAAAATAATAGCAGTAGGCGATGAGGAAAAGTATGCCGCCGCCAAAGAGAATGCCCAAGCCCGAATCGCTCCAGGAAAGCGATGGGTTAAGGAAGGAGAAAGCAAAACCCAGGATGATGCCGGGCAGGCTGATGATGTCGGGAATGAGCTGGTGTTTGAAATCAATCACCATGATCACCAGCAGCGCCGCAGTGAAAAGAAAAAATCCAATAAACGGCCAGGGAAAGGGAAAACTATGGAGCAGAGCCACGGACAGCAGACCCATGGCCAGCTCAATCAACGGATACTGCCAGGAAATGGGGCATTGACAGTAACGGCATTTCCGTCTGAGGATGATAAAGCTCAGCAGGGGGATATTGTCATACCATTTGAGCGGGGTCTGACACTCGGGACAATGGGACGGCGGATAGACAACGGACTGGCCCGGCTGGGGAATGCGGAGAATCGCCACATTAAGAAAGCTGCCGACCACGATTCCGAAAAGAAAGGCTATGAGAAAGCTAGGATATAAGACCATCTTTATGTATAATTTGCTATTATTACTTATGTTCCCGGCTGCGCTTGCTTCTTGCACCTGAGAAAAAATATTGTTAAGAATACCACAAAATTTAATTATGGCCTACAATGAAAAACAAACCTTTCAGCAGGCGGCTTCCGGGGAGAAAAAAGTGATTCAACTGTCCATTAACGAGTCGATCAAGCGGCTCAAGGTAGAGATTATTGCGCAGGATTGGGGGCTCTCCGCCAAAAGGATTGATCTGCTTGAGGCCGCCTTTTCCTGTCTGAAACAGCGGTTTAAAAACAGAAAGGCGGCCCATGCCATTCTGATCATGGCCGGCAGCGTGCTCGAATACGTGAAGCGGAAGGGAGAAAGCACTCCTTCGGAATCCATTGATTTTCTTAAAGAGGCGATGGCCCATATCGTTAATCTCTACGAAGCGGACGAGTTTGATCTGGAAAAGGATGAAAAGCTTTTTAAGGGCCTCTATTTTCGATTTAACAGCCTGAAAGAAAAAATAAAGGCGGAAAAAACTCCGGGGGGGATGGCGAAATCGGATAATCCGTCGGCCGTTCAAACTGCAGCCAGCCAGATGGAGCCGCCGGATGATGATTTTGATGAAGAGGCGCTGGTGCCGGAAAATATCGATCAGCTGCGCCAGAAGGTTCTTAATCTGCGGGAAAGCGAGCTTGCCCTCGACCGCTCCGAGGTGGACCGCCTCGTGAGCGATCTGCAGAACTCCCTGGAGCGGGCGGAATATGTGGGGGAGACCATCAGGCAGCTGTTGACCGAGCTGTTGCATGTCAGGGAAACTAAGGCGGTGGACGGGACTGAACAGGATATCCCTGAAGACATCCCTGAAGATGATGTCAGCGCTGATATCGCTGCTGAAGCGCCGCAGCCGGTGGCGGCAAGCGGGGGCCGGGGCGAGAGGGAGAGGGCATATCTTTCCCCGCCGATAGCCGCTGAAGAAATTTCGGTAAAAAATTGTCCGGCTACGGAACTGCGCGGCATTACCGTGGCAGATTCCCTTGTCTATATTCAGGAAAGTGCCATTGCCATGGTCCGCGAGGTGACAAAAGACAAGCTTCAGGAGTATCTGAAAAACAGCAATGTGCCGCTCAAGGATTTCGGCAGTTTTTTCAAACGGCTGGCCAAGCAGTTCAAGGGGTCGCTGGCCACGATCCCGGATAAGAAACTGAAAAAGCTTACCCTGCCGATCATGGTTCCGACGGGCCATTTGCTGGCAGATGTTCCCGATGAAAACGGTTCGCAGCTGGTGTTTGTGACAAACGGCCAGTGGAACGGGGTTATTGTCTGCTCGGATGTGGCAAGGGAGCCTGTTACCATGGTGAAGTTCAAGAGCGCCAAAAACGGTGATTTCGTGGGATTCGGGTTTGCCGAGAACGGCCTTGAGTTGCCCCTGTTGAATGTTGTTTCGATATTGCGGCGGGAGGGGTTTCTGACAATGGTATGATATTTTTGCACTGAGGACAAAATTATGACACATGATGAAAGAAGAAAAAATACCAGAGTCGTTTTTCATACAACAGCCACTGTCCGGTTTGCCGGGGATGTCTTTGAGAACCTTGCCATCCGGGATTTGAGCCTGCGGGGCGTTTACCTGGAAGGGATTTCCAGGCGCTCCCTGGGAGAAAAGTGTGAGGTGGAGCTTTTTCTCACCGGCTCCAGCAGCGAACTGAAGCTGAACATGGCGGGCAAGGTGGTTCGTTGCGATGACATTGGAGTAGGGGTTCATTTCGAAGAAATCGACATTGATACTTTTTTCCACTTGAAGAATATTATTTATTATAATGCCGATGATCCTGATCAAGTGGAAAATGAACTGGTGGAGAACATTCCGGAAGGATCCTTTGTCGAATAAAGGGAAAGATGATTAAAAAAGGAGTTTGTCATGGCGCTGTTACAGCTCACCGTGATCCCTCTTGGCACGGGAACTCCCAGTGTCGGAGAGTATGTTGCCGATATCCAGAGGGCCCTGGAAAAAGAGAACGCCCGTTTCCAGTTGAACGACATGGGGACACTGATAGAAGGCGAGGCCAAGGATCTGCTTGCCCTGGTGGCAAAAATTTATGAGCTGCCCTTTCAGAAAGGGGCTCGGCGGGTGGTGACCCAGATGGTTATCGATGACCGGCGGGACAAACATGTCGCCATAGGCGCGAAAATTGAAGCTGTCCGCAAAAGACTCTAATGGAGGCCGGCCCGGTTCTGTATGCTGAGAAAAAAAAAGCCGTTACGAAAACTTCCCTTTATTGTCCTGACCTTTTTTCTCGTTCTCTTTCTGGCCGGGGTGATCAGCGGGGAACCTTCGCGGGTTCTTGAGCAGTCCTGGCAGATCTGCCTGAGCTGCATAGGGATCGGCTGATATGGAACTGGCAAGAAAGTGGGTGCAGCTGGTCATCGCCCTGTTGACCAATGGCTACTGGGGATTTCCTGCCACCAGGACTATCTACCAGGGGCCGCTCAAGGTGGTCTGTTCCCCCGGCTTGAACTGTTATTCCTGTCCGGCCGCTACCACCTATTGCCCGCTGGGCGCCCTGCAGCAGTTGATGCTGAGCATACGCTTCAACCTGGAAAACGCACAGTATTACCTGGGCTGGTATGTGCTGGGATGTATCGGCGTGGTGGGGGCCTTTCTCGGCAGAATGGTCTGCGGCTGGGCCTGTCCTTTCGGTTTTTTCCAGGAACTGCTCTATAAAATACCTTCGCGGAAATTTTCCGTACCCCGGCCATTGCGCTTTATCAAATTCGGCCTGTTGCTCTTCTTTATTTTTCTCCTTCCCCTGTTTGTCGTCAATGACTTCGGTATGGGCAACCCGTGGTTCTGCAAATATGTCTGTCCGGCCGGGACCCTTGAGGCCGGGCTGCCATTGCTCTGGCTGCAGCCGGAGCTCAGGAATACGGTTGGGCTGCTCTTTTATAACAAGGTGGCGATCCTGGTCTTTTTTGTGGGATGGAGCGTGGTGGCCAGCCGGCCATTCTGCCGGGTGGCCTGTCCGCTGGGAGCGTTTTATGCGCTGTTCAGCCGCGCCCGCCTGGTGAAATTGCAGCTGGATAGAGAAAAATGCACCAAATGCGAAGCCTGCCATCACGTCTGCCCCATGGGGGTGAAGTTTAATGAGTCGCCGGATGATTTTGAATGCATCACCTGTCTTGCCTGCATGGATCGGGCCTGCAAATTTGACGCAATATCGCTGACAGTGGGTGGCATCCCCCTGCGGTCCGGCGAGGTGCGGAAACCTGTGGTAAGTAAACCGCAATAAAGCCTATGCCGGGAGTAAACAATGAAATGAAACGGATTGTACTGACAATTCTGCTTCTCTTGTGCTGGACAGCGGTATCTCAGGCAAAAATGGTCAGCATTGCCGGAGAGATGGTGAACATGCGTTCCGGCCCGGGCGATAATTACGAGGTGTTGTGGGAGCTTGGACAGGGATACCCGCTGGAAGTCATAGGCCAGCAGGGCAACTGGCTGCAGGTTACTGATTATGCCAATGACAGCGGCTGGGTGCAGCAAAACCAGGTAGCTGAAAAGCCTTATATGGTGGTGAAAAGCAAAATCGCCAACATCCGTAGCGGACCCGGGGAAAATTACCGTCTTATCCGCCAGGCCCAGCAGGGGGTGGTGTTCCATACCCTGGGGGTGAAAAAAAACTGGGTGAAGGTCAGGCATGAGGAGGAAGATGTTACCGGCTGGGTTCAGCGGGATCTGCTGTGGGGCTGGTAAGTTTTTGTCCCGGGCTGGATGGGTGCTTCAGGAGGGATTTTTTATCCATTTGATCTGCGGCTGGTTTTTAAAAAACAGCGTTCCGCCATTATTGTCCGGCTGGTAGTTTAAGAAAAATTGGTAGGGAATGTTCTGCAGGTCCTTGCATGCGAGGGTGAATGATATCTCTTTTCCCGTGGCGATTGAGGTGAGGCTGGTAATGAAATATTCCGACACCGTGGTCGGACCCGTGGCAAAAATCAGCGATACTTTATTAATCTCAATATATCTGTCCTCGTAAGCAGGGGCAGAGGTAATCCATCTGCCGACCAGATAATCAGGGACTTCCCAGCTCCTGCTGCCCTTCTGGGCAGCCCAGTAAACAAAGACGGCGATACATACTGCAACGACAGTGAGAATGAGCCCTGTCCGGCCGGATTTCTTCTCGATTTTTTTCTGTTTTTTCTTCTTTCTCATCGTTTCCACTGCCGTACCCTTTAGATGTGCATGCTGCGGGTTGCTAAAATGCCGAGAAAGGCCTCCACCACGTCAGGATCAAACTGACGGCCTGCTTCGTTTTTCAGCAGGGTGATCACCTTGTCTTCAATCCAGCCCTGGCGGTATGGCCTGCTGGATATGAGGGCGTCGTACACATCGGCAACGGCGAGGATGCGGGCATTGATGTCAATGGCCTGGCCGGCGAGCCCGCCGGGATAGCCTTTGCCGTCAAACCTTTCGTGGTGCTGAACGACCATGGGAATAATATCGGCATAGGCCTTTATCGGTTCGAGAATTTTGGCGCCGATGGCGGGATGATCCTTGATCTTGGCATACTCTTCATCGGTGAGTTTGGCCGGCTTGTCAAGAATTGCCAGCGGAATGCCGATTTTGCCGATGTCGTGCAGAAGTCCCCCCCGGAATAAGGTTTCAATCTGTTTGTCCACCCAACCCATGGCCCGGGCAATTTTAACCGCCGTTTCCGCCACCCGTTCCGAATGGCCGGAAGTCCAGGAGGATTTCGCATCAACGGTACGGGCAAGGGCCTCGATGGTGCCCAGGGTGAGCTGCTCCATATCCTCAATAAGCCGGGCATTGGACAGGGCAACTGCCAGCTGATCGGCAAGGTGGCGGGCCTGCTCGAGTTTTTCTTCCTCCATGGAGCAGTGTCCCCTGCTGCCCAGGGTGACAAAACCGGCCAGCCGGGTTTTCAGAAAAACCGGCAACACCAGGAAGGCCCGCATGCCTTTTTCGGTAAAAACCGCGAGATGCTCAGGCGTTGCCTGTGGGCTGTCACATAAGAGATATTGGGCATTTTTTGTTAACAGCTCAGTGTCCGCCTCGGATATTTTAAGGGTTTCCATGGCAGGTTTTTTCTGCTGGGGGTTCTGCAGGGAAAAAACCTGGGCGGTATTTTCCTGCAACGGGTTTATCAGGCTGAAGGCGATCAGGTCGCAGCCGAAAAAATCATACATGTTGGTAAGTGCCGTGTTGATGATTTTACCGCTGTCGAGGGAGGAGAGGATTGCCCGGTCTATCTCCGCCCTGGTGCCCATGGCCTTGAACTGCCGGTCGAGCTGACTGGTCATGTTGTTAAAGGAGGATGCCAGTTCCTGAAACTCATCCCCGCTGGTGACGGTCACCCGCGTGCTGAAATCCCGTTTGGCCACTTTCAGGGTGCCTTCCTTCAGGACTTCCACCGGGGCCAGGGTTCTCCTGATAAAGATCAGGCTGAGCAGCAGAACAATCCACAGGGAGAGGAGCACCACCAGGGGAAAGATTTTTCGGAAATGGGCCAGCGGGGCAAGGACTTCTGTTTTTGCCTGGCCAAGCACCACCGTCCAGGTCTGGGCGAAAAATTTGGATTTGAGAAAAATGGACCAGTAACTGGCAAGATAGGTCGCCTGGTCCTGTTGGTATTCAAACTGACGGCGAACCTCGCCATCCTGGCGCAGCGCCACTTTCTGGACCAGGTTTTCCGGCACGGGATGGGTGTTGATCAGCACTCGCTTGCTCATATCAAGGACAAAGAGTTCTGTCTGGGCCGGTACGTAATTCTCAACCCCGAGCCCCCAGACGTAGATTGGAATAATTTCGCCATAGAGAAAAAATTCCTCAGGGGAACCCGCCTGAATCGGTTTGATGATGAACAGGCGGGCGGGTTGGCCAGGGCGGGGACGATCGACAATGACGGTCTTGCCCTTGTGGAGGTTGTCCTTTTCTGCCGGCTCTAATTCGGGTGGATCGGACAGGTGGCTGAGCAGGTCTGCCATGCCTTTGCCGGGGGTGTACTGAGCAATGGCGACAAAACGCTGATCAAGGCGTTTGTTGAATTGGTTTGTGCTGCCGGCGGTTCCTGTCAATCTGGTCTCTGCCGCCAGTATCTCCAGGTCGGTATCAAGCAGCATCAGCCGTTCGTAAACGGACATGCCGTAGGCCTTGGTCTGTTCCTGCAGTCTCTTGTGGCTTTGCAGCTCAAGCTGCCTGCTCACCTGATTAAAGGCAAGAATGGTCAGGGCAATCATGGGCAGCAGGGCACAGCAGAGAAAGAGCAGGAAGAAGCGGCGTGCTACTTTGCTGCGCAGAAAACCAGAGGCAAAATTCATTTTTTTTCTCCTGAGCGGTGATATCCGAAAAAACGCCCTCAACTGTCGCTTGGGTCGCTAATATTCTGAAACAGGGCCTAAATATTGGCCGTTATTGGCCCGGACAATATCGTCCCGGCTGTGTTTGGCGGTAAAGGGTGAAGCGGTTTTGCCGTCCGGACCCATACTGTAGAGATCAAAATCGTCGTTGACCGGTACCATGGACAAGTTTTTCCGCAATTTCCCCTTCGGGGTACCCTCCACCGGCAGATAGCGGTAGGGATTGCCCCAGGCGTCTTTCATATCTCCGAGGCCGATTTCGTCCAGGTCCTTCGGATAGCGGTCATACGTATCATGAAAATTGTTGATCTCCTTTTCCAGCATGCGCATATCGATCAGGACTTTCTTCTCCTTCACCACTTGGATATAGTAGGTAAAATAAGGCATGGCGATGGCCGAAAGGGTTCCCATAATCGCAATGACGATTAAGATCTCAATAAGGGTAAACCCCGAAGTTGCGGTTGCGGATTTTTTGCCGCCTGGCTGCGAGGTGCCGGTGTTATAGCGACCCAGGAGTCTGGTGATGAAGTTGATTGGGGAGTTCATAATACGTTCACATCGTATTGGGCCAGACTGCTGTGGAAAGGGATAAACTCGCAAACATATGTTAACTTTATCAGAATAGTTGGATGAAAGTAAAGAGCGTTGGCAAAGGATAGAAGACCGCGGGCTTTTCCCTGGCAAATTTATGCGGTTATTTGCGGAGGGGAAAAGGCGATGAGTTGATAACTTAAAAAAACGGGAGTGAGCCGATATTGTTGGAAATTCCAGTGCGCGGAACTGGGGCCGTCCAAAAGATCCTTGCCGGATAGCTCTATCCGGGGGAGATGTCGGCAGTTTGAAATTTTTTTAGGGGTGTGCGGGGCAACAGGAAAGGGGGCACTAAAAAAAAACCATTTTGTTACAGAAATGGGTCTCAAATGTGGCGAGAGAGGATGTCAAATCGAAGCTATAACTAGTTGTTATTATTGTATTTTTGTTAACTGATTTATTTTTCTACCCGTTATCCTACCCGTTACCGGGACCAGTGGTATTCCTATCTTAACTTAAATGTACCAACCTGGCTTTAGCTGGATTTTTTTTTATTGAAAGTAGAGGGTGGGATACTATACTATAGGGCTTCAAAGTGATTGTGGCGTTTGCCATGGTCAAAAAAAAAGACCGCGTACCTCGCTCCGGCAAGAATGAGGGTATACGGTCTTTGGCATCATCACGGGAAAGACCGTGAAGAAATTAAAAAAATAATATCGCAATGACATCAATGAGTCAAGCGGTATTATTAGCGTCGTGCGTTAATTTCTTCACGGTGTTTCCCTCATTGCCTTTCGGCAAAGGAAATACCACATGAAAAAAGAATATCCATCCCACACAATCCTGCGGCTCACCAAGGTTATTGAAAAAACCGGACTTAGCCGGGCGAGCATCTACGCCTATATTGGCAAAGACGCTTTTCCCGCCCCTATCCGGCTTGGCGATAGGTCAGTTGGCTGGGTCTCAAGCGAGATCGATCAGTGGATCGAATCCCGTATCGCATCACGGGGTTAAGCCATGCCGGGCCATCCGCTTGACTACGCAAGCATCAACCAGGCGGCTCGCACCCTGCTGGCGGCGGGCTTTTCGGTAATCCCGACCGGAGCTAACAAGCGGCCCGCGCTTCCTTCCTGGAAGCCATACCAAGACCGTCTTATGACCGAGGATGAGGTAAACCGCCACTTTGCCACGGTTGACCGACTGGCGGCTATTGGCGGCAGGGTAAGCGGAAACCTCGAGTGTCTGGACTTTGACGATCCTTCCATCTATGCCCCATTTCTTGACTTGCTGACCAAGCGTGACCCGTCTTTGGCTGCAAGTCTAGTCAAGCGCAAGACACCGAGTGGCGGCTTTCATCTAATTTCAGACAACCTGAACTCGGGACTTTTCTCTACCGGAGGTCACGGTTGGCAATAGGTTGATTTTGCGTAAGAAAATCATTTTCTAAAGAAATCAGCAGAGCGGGCTTGCCGATGCGGCAGGAT